>JBFXGQ010000055.1:0-13677 GCA_050177915.1 Pseudodonghicola sp.
CGCCAGGCCGAGGCCAGCGAAACCGCGCCCCGCGCCCAGCTCGAGGCGGTGGTGCGCGCGCATCTGCGGGTGGCCATCGACCATCAGCGCGAGCTTTTGATGCTGCTGGTGCAGGAAGGCCAGCTGGAGGAGGGGATCGGTCACGACACCGTGGAGATCCAGCGCGACATCCTGGCGATCTATTCCGGCATTCTCGAACGGCTGAGCGCCGAGGGCGCGCTCTATTCCGACCATGTGAAGATCACCGTCTTCAACATCCTCGGCGTCGTGAACTGGTACCTGCGCTGGTACCGCACCGACGGCCCGCTGGACGTGGAGACCATTCATCAGGACGTGCTCGATTTCGTACTGCGCGGCGCCTGTCGCGGCGCCTAGGCGACATCGGGACCGGAGGACAAGGACTGGGCGGCGAGGGCCGCGCAGAAGGGAGGAAAAATTGGGATACACCATAGATATCGACACCGGGGGCACGTTCACCGACGGCTTCGTCGCCGGCCACGGGATCGCGCGGGCGGTCAAGACACCGACCACCCCGCATGACCTGACCGAATGCTTTCTCAACTGCATCAAGGCCGGGGCCGAGGCGGTGGAACTGCCGCTGGAGGGGTTTCTGGAACAGACGGATGTGATCCGCTTCGCCAGCACCGTCGGTACCAACGCGCTGATCGAGCGTAACGGCGCCAAGATCGGGCTGATCCTGTCGCAGGACGCGGCCGAACTGGCGCCGCTGGCCGGTGCAGCAGGACATGGCATCGTCGAGCCCGACATGCTGGTCGAAATCGCGCCCGACCTGCCGCTGGATCAGGTTCTGACCCGCGCGCAGGGGCTGATCGACGCCGGCGCCCAATGTCTGGTGGTGGCGCTGGAGGGCAGCGAGGCCGACCCCAGCCGCGAACGCGCGGTGCGCGAGACCATCAAGCGGGAATACCCGCGCGATTTCCTCGGCTCGATCCCGGTGTTCCTGTCCTGCGACATCACCGTGCGCGACGGTTACGGCGAGCGGATCAACAGCGCCGTGGTCTCGGCCTATTCGCACAGCCGTCTGGCGCGCCTTCTCTACAAGGCCGAGCAGGAGCTGCGCGGGCTGCGCTATCGCGGGCCGTTCCTGATCGGCCATAACGACGGCGCGGTGGCGCGGGTGGCCAAGACCCGGGCGATCAGCACCTACAACTCCGGCCCCGCCGCCGGGCTGGTGGGCGCGCGCGCGGTCGCGGCGCTCTATGGCGAACGCGACGTGATCTCGGCCGATATGGGCGGCACCTCCTTCGATATCGGGCTGGTCAGCGATGGGCGGTTCAACGTCGCCCTGCGGCCCGACATCGAGAGCTATCGCACCAATGTGCCGATGACCGAGGTCGAGGCGCTGGGGGCCGGAGGCGGCTCCATCGCCGGGGTCAAGGACGGCGAACTCTTCGTCGGGCCGCGCTCTGCCGGCGCGATGCCCGGGCCGGCCTGCTTCGGGCTGGGCGGCAGCGAACCCACCGTGACCGACGCCAATCTGGTGCTGGGCCGGATCGACCCGGACAACTTCCTCGGCGGTGCCCGCAAGCTCGACGCCGGCAAGGCCCGCGAGGCGGTGGAACGGGCGCTGGCCCAGCCGATGGGCGTGTCGGTCGAAGAGGCCGCGCTCGCCGTGATTGCCCGCGTCGACCGCGAGGTGGGCGAGGCGATCGGCGCGCTGCGGCAACAGGCGGTCGGCGACAGCCCGCTGCTGACCGTCTACGGCGGCGCCGGGCCGCTGCACGCCTGCCGGGTGGCCGAGACCGCCGGGCTGCAAAAGATCGCGATCACCCCCTATTCGGCGGTGTTCTCGGCCTTCTCCTCCTCGCTGATGGACATCGGCCACAGCTATCTGCGCGCGGTCGACGCCGGGCCGGCGGACCCCGACCTGCGCAAGACCGTGGCGGCCGCGGTCGCGGAAATGCACGGCGCCGCGCTGCGCGACATGCGCGGCGAGGGCTTCGACACCGACAGCCTGTCCTGGCAGATGGACGCGATCCTGCGCCGGGCCGACGGGACCGAGGCGCGGGTGCGCGTCGATGTCGCCGACCCGCTGTCCGAGGCCGCGGGCAACACCCTGCACGAGGCCATCCTGGCGCAGATGCCGGATGCCGTGGTGATGAGCGCCGTCGGCCTCTTCGTCTCTGCCCCGGTGCCGCATTTCCGCTTCGAGGAAAGCGCCCTGGTCACCACCCCGGTGGAGACCGCCCAGACCGGCGTGCGCGAAGTGGTCACCGAGGCGGGCCTCGCCCCGCATGAGGTGCGGGTGTTCGATCTGGAGCGGATGGAACCCGGCCACGCCCTGCACGGCCCCGCCATCCTGGAAAGCGCCAAGACCACCGTCTGGGTCGCCCCCGGCTGGTCCGCCGCGATCGACCGTTTCTCCAACCTCATGCTGACGAAGGGCTGAGCCATGACCGTTCGGATCACCGAAAACCTGTCCATCGACCTCGACCGCGAGGAATGGTGCTGCATGGCCTGCAACCACCGGCTCGCCAAGGCGCGGGAGAATTACAAGACCGGCTGCCTGGTGGCCGAGGTGCCGATGCAGGAGGCACATCCGCCGATGCTGGAAGGCGCCGCGATGAGCTTCATGCCGCACCCGGACTTCTGCCGGCTGGTGGAATTCTACTGCCCCAACTGCGGCACCGTGCTGGAAAACGAATACATCCCGCCCGGCCACCCGCTGACCCATGATATCGAGCTCGACATCGACGCGCTCAAGGCGCGCCATGCGGCGGGCGGGGCATCATGAGCGGGGCGGCGGCACTTCTGGCGCTGCGGCGGGGAGAGGCCTGGCCGCAGCCGATCCTGATGCCGGCGGCGGCGGGCCTCGGCGCCCGACTCGACGGCCGCGCCCCGGAGGCGCTGCGTACATCGGCGCAAGGGCTGACCGACGCCTGCCTCTCGGCGGCGCGGTATCTGGCGGCGGATGCGGTCTGGATCTCGGCGCTGGCCCCGGATGAGGGCGCGGATTTCGAACCGGCCTTCCTGCAGGATGCCGCCACCCGCGCCATCGCGGCGGCGCGCACCGGCGGCATCGGCGCGGTGGTGGAACTGCGCGGCCCGCTGGCCCGGGCCCTGGCGCTGGGCGGCGATCTCGATCCGGCGCTCAAGACGATCAAACCGGCGATGATCGCCGAATTCGAAGCGGTGGCCAATCTGCGCCCCGACATCATCGTGCTGGCCGAGCCGGTGGCCACCCGCGACCAGACTGACAGCCGCGCGCTCGCCCGGCTCTACGGCGCGCTCAAGCGGATGGCGGAGCATTACGACATCCTCAAGGGGATGTGCCCGGCGCAGCCCGGCATGACCGGGCCCAGCGCGCCGGACCTGGCCTTCGGCCATGCCGAGGCGCCGGGCCGCACAGCCCGCGCGCATGGAATCGCGCCGGACTGGAGCGCGGCAGAGGCCTTCGCCAGCGCCGTGGCCGGCGGCCTCGACGCGGCCCGCCGGGAGGGCGGCGCGCTGATCGTGTCGGGGCGGGCGGGCCTCTCCGGCACGGAAGAACCGGAAACGATCCGCACCGCGGTGCAAGGGATACGGGCCAGCGCCTGAGCCGCGCGCCCAACAGGAGGAGATTACAATGACATACGATGTTGGCATCGACATCGGCGGCACCTTCACCGACCTCTGCGCCATCGGCGCCGACGGCGGGCTGGTGACGGCCAAGACCCCCACCACCCATTACGACCTCTCGGTCGGGTTGATCCGGGGGCTCAAGGAACTGGGCCAGCGCGCCGGACAGGACCCCGAGGCCTTCCTCGGCGATGTGGAGGCGCTGCGCTATTCCACCACCATCGGCACCAACGCGCTGATCGAGCGCAAGGGGCCGCGGCTGGGGCTGATCACCACCGCCGGCTTCGAGGATACCATCTTCATCGGCCGCAGCCGGAGCTGGGCCGACGGCATGGCGGTGCATGAGATCCGCGACATGGCCACCATCGCCAAACCGGCGCCGCTGGTGCCGCCGGAGATGGTGGTGGGCCTGTCGGAACGGATGGACTGCCACGGTCAGGCGGTGCGCCCGCTCGATCCCGACGAGGTGCGCGAGCAGCTCCAGAAACTGGTCGATCAGGGCGTGCAGGGCATCGTGGTGTCGCTGATGTGGTCCTTCCTCAACCCCGCGCATGAACACGAGGTCCGCCGCATCATCGAGGAGGAATATCCGGAGGAATTCCTCGGCTCGATGCCGGTGACGCTGGCGAGCGAGGTCTCGCCCAAGGCCGGCGAATACACCCGCACCATGACCGCGCTGGTCAACGCCTATATCCATGGGGTGATGACGCAGGAGCTGGGCGATCTCACCACCAACCTGCGCCGCGCCAACTACCGGCGGCCGCTGATCCTGGTGCATAATACGGGGGGCTCCAAGAAGGTGTCGCGCACCCGCGCAGTGCTGACGCATAACGCCGGTCCGGTGGCCGGCATGTACGGCGCCGCGCTGATCGGCGCACAGGAAGGGCACGAGAATATCGTCTTCGCCGATATGGGCGGCACCTCCTTCGACATCGGCGTGCTGGCCGGCGGCCGGCTCAAGGCACAGGATTTCATTCCCGTCATCGACCGCTGGCGCACCAATATCCCGGCGATCGAGGTCAAATCCATCGGCGCCGGCGGCGGCTCCATCGCCTGGATCAATGCGGCGATGGGCGGCCAGCTCGAGGTCGGTCCGCAATCGGCGGGCTCGATCCCCGGGCCGGCCTGCTACGATCAGGGCGGCACGCTGCCGACCGTGACCGATGCCGATCTGGTGCTGGGCTATATCAACCCGGACAACTACCTCGGCGGCGCCATGCTGCTCGACCCCGATGCCGCCGAAGAGGTGATCGAGGAACAGATCGCCCGTCCGCTCGGCATCTCCACCCTCGAGGCCGCGTGGCGCATCCGCCGCCTGGTCGACGCCCGCATGGGACAGGAGATGTTCAACGAGGTCGCGCTCAAGGGTCATAACCCGCGCAAATTCGTCGTCTTCGCCTGCGGCGGCGCGGGCGCGGGCCATGCCTGCGGCTTCGCCCGCCACATCGGCGCCACCACGGTGATCGTGCCGGCGATGTCCTCGGTCTCCGGCGCCTTCGGGGCCTCCAGCATCGAGATCCGGCAGGTCTGGGAACAGTCCCGCAGCTTCCGCATGTTCAACTTCATGGACCAGTCCTATCTGGCCGATACCGCCGCGCTCAACGCGCTGGTGGCCGAGCTGACCGACAAGGCGCTGCGCGATCTCAAGCTCGAGGGATTCGACGAGGACAAGATCGACTTCACCCTCGAATTCGACATGCGCTACGGCTCGCAATACCACCTGACCCGGGTGACCGCGCCGAAGCTCGGGCTGGAGGGCGCGGCGGACAGCAAGGCGCTCTGCGATCTCTTCGAGGCGCAATATGCCGCCACCTATTCGCCCGAGGCGGCCTTCCCGTCGGGCGGCATCAATATCGAGGCCGTCTTCGTCACCGCCCGGGTCCGGCAGGAGCCGCGCAAGCTGATCGGCGCCGGCACGGGCAAGGCGCGCGCCGCCGTGGCCCCCGCCACCCGCCCGGCCTGTTTCGATCCGGCCCAGGGGATGGTGGACACCCCGGTCTTCGACTGGACCGCGCTCAGCCCCGGCGACTGCATCGCCGGCCCCGCCATCATCGAGGCGCCCGACACCACCTATGTGATCGAACCGGGCTGGAGCTATCGCATGAACGAGTTCCGCAACGGCATCGTCACCGCGGGCTGAGGACAACACCCGCCCCCGGTCCCGCGCGACGGGACCGGGCCGGCGGAAGGGAGGATATCATGAACGCTTTCAACACCATCAAATACAGCCGCGATCCCGAGATCGTGCAGCATCTGCGCCCCGAACCGCCCAGCGACTGGGAGGCCCGCACGATGGAGGGGCTCGACCCGCTGGAGTACGAGATCTTCACCCACAAGATGCACATGATCGCGCTCGAGGGCAAAGAGACCACCATGAAGCTCGGCGCCTCGACCGGCATGCGCTGGGGCGACGTGGCCTTCGGCATCTACACCGCGCGGGGCGATCTGGCGGTCTGCGCCACCGGCATCTACCACCACGCGGTGCTCAGCCAGCTGCCGGTGAAATACCTGATCAAGCATCTGGCCGACGACCCCACCGTGGGGCTGAAGGAAGGCGACGCCTTCTTCTATAACGACCCCTACTACGGCGGCGTGCATAACGCCGACATGGGGCTCTGCGTGCCGGTGTTCGCCGAGGACAAGCTGATCGGCTTCATCGGCGCCGCGGTGCATACCGGCGAATGCGGCGGGTCGGAGCCCGGCGGCATGGTGAACAGCGCCCGCTCGCGCTACGACGAGGGGCTGATGTGCCCGCCGATCAAGATCGGCGAGAACTTCGAGCTGAAAGAGGATCTGCTGGGTCTGCTGGCCAACTCGACCCGCGATCCGCGCACCATGGTTCTGGACATCAAGGCGCGCCTCGCCGCATCCCGCATCGCCGAACGCCGGGTGCATGAGTACATCGCCGAGATGGGCGCGGATTTCTACGTCGGCGGGCTGCGCCGCATCCTGCAGCAGACCGGCGAGGCGGCGCGCGCCAAGGTCGCCACGCTGAACGACGGCATCTATCGCCAGCCGCGCTTTATCGACACCACCGGCCCCGAGGCGGCGCTGCTGAAGATCAACCTGACCGTCGAGAAGAAGGGCGACCGCATCAAGCTGATCCTGCACGGCTCCTCGCCGATGCTGCCGGACCGGCCGATGAACACCTACTTCCAGGGGCTGATCGGCATGGCGATGGTCTATGCCTGCGGCTGGCTGTTCCCCGAACTGCCCGCCAACAACGGCCTGCTGGAGGCGGTCGACTGGGAATTCCCCGAATCGAGCTTCGTCAACCCGCAGGGCGATGTCCCGGTCTCCTACGCGCCGGCGACCCAGGTGGCCTTTGCCCAGGGCATGTTCATGACCGGGGCCAAGATGACCTATGCCATCGACCCCTCCCACGCGGTGGGCGCCTGGCACACCGGCTTCGCGGTGACGGTCTTTGCCGGCTTCAACCAATGGGGCGAGCCGATGGCCGACATCACGCCCGAGATCAACGCCACCGGCGCCGGCGGACGGCCCGGGGCCGACGGGGTCGATGTGGCCGGCGCCTTCTTCGCCACCATGAGCGATTGCGGCGATGTCGAGACCACCGAGGCGGAGCGACCGTTCCTCTACACCTTCCGCAACTTCTTCAACAACTCCTACGGCCACGGCAAATACCGCGGCGGCTCCGGCGTCGGCATGGGGCTGAAGGTGCACGGCGTGCCGATGGTGGCTCTGGGCTCGATGGGCTTCGGGTCGCATTTCCCGGCGACCCTGGGCATCTTCGGCGGCCGCGCGGCGCCGCCCGCCTTCGTGCAGACGGTGCGCGGCTCCAACCTCGACACGCTGATGGCCGAGGGCACCCCCGCCCTGCCGCGGCGGCTGGAGGAGCTCTATGCCCCCGGCGGCACACCGGAGGAGGGCGCGCGCGATTATCTGAGCGTGGCGCATCCGCCGGCCTTCTATGAGGGTGGCGATACCGTCTATGTCCCGGTCACCGGCGGCGCCGGTTACGGCGATCCGCTGCAGCGCGACCCCGACGCGGTGGCCCGCGACGTCGCCACCGGCCGCTGTTCGGCCGAGGCGGCGCGCGATGTCTACGCGGTGGCGATCGACGCCCGCACCGGGCTTGCCGACGCCGAGGCGACGGCGGCCCGCCGCGACGCGGTGCGCAAGGCGCGGCTGGCCCGGGCCAAGCCCTATGACGCCTTCGTGTCGGAGTGGTCGAAGCTCGCCCCGCCGCCGGAGGTCCTGACCTATTACGGCCCCTGGGACGGGGCGGCGGCGCAGGAGGCATAAGCGACCATGACCGTACAAACCATCCACGGCCTGCTGGATCAGCAGGCCAGCCGCCACGGCGAACGACCGTTTCTGAACTTCGGCGGCATCGACTACAGCTTCGCCGATCTCGACGCGATGAGCCGCCGCGCCGCCGCCGGCCTTGCCGCCCTGGGCGTCGCCAAGGGCGACCGCGTGGCCCTGATGCTCGACAATTGCGTCGCATACCTGGCGCTCTGGTTCGGGCTGTCGCGCCTCGGCGCGGTGGAGGTGCCGCTCAACACCGGCCATCGCGGCGCGGTGCTGTCGCATATGCTGCGGCTGTCCAAGGCGCGGGTAATCGTGATCGAACCGGCGCTGATCCCGGCGCTGGAAGAGGTAGCACGCGACCTCAACCACCCGCCGCGCATGGTGGTGCGCGGCACCGCCCCGGTGGAGGGCGCGGTCTCGCTCGACACTCTGATGGCGACGACGGACACGCCGCCGGAGGTGGCGGTCTCCCCCTCCGATCCTTACGCGATCATGTTCACCTCCGGCACCACCGGGGTGTCCAAGGGCGCGCTGATGCCGCAGGGCTACGCGCTGAACGCCGCGCGGCAGATCTGCGAGGCGACCGGCTATTCCGAAACCGACTGCCTCTATAACGCCCTGCCCCTCTTCCACGGCAACGCCCAGATCCTCAGCGCCCTGCCGGCGCTGATGGCGGGCGCCCGCACGGTACTGTGCGAGCGGTTCTCGGCCAGCCGGTTCTGGGACGATATCCGCGCCCATGACTGCACTGCCTTCAACTATATCGGCACCATCCTCTCGGTGCTGATGAAGGCCCCCGAAGGCCCGGCCGACCGCGACAACCCGCTGCGGGTGATGATGGGCGCCGGCGCCGGTAAGGGGTTGTTCGAGGCCTTCGAGGCGCGCTTCGGCGTGTCGCTGATCGAGGGCTACGGGATGAGCGAGATCGGCGTGCCGATCACCAGCGATCCCGACCGCAAGCGCCCCGGCTCCTGCGGCCGGCAGACGCCGCATTACGACCTGATGCTGGTCGACCGCCACGGCCAGCCGATCACCGCGCCCGATACGCCCGGCGAGCTGCTGGTGCGGCCCAAGCGGCCCAATGGCATGATGATCGAATATGTCGAGATGCCGGAGAAGACGGTCGAGGCCTTCCGCGATCTGTGGTTCCACACCGGCGACCTGCTGCAGCGCGACGCCGACGGCTTTTGGTATTTCGTCGACCGCGACAAGGACGCGCTGCGCCGGCGGGGCGAGAATATCTCCTCCTTCGAGGTCGAGCGGGTGATCAACGAGATGCCGGCGGTGGCCGAATGTGCGGTGATCCCGGTGCCCTCGGACCTGGGCGAGGACGATGTGATGGTCTGCGTGGTGCCCCGCGACGGGGCCGAGGTGACCGGCGCCGCGGTGCGCGACCACTGCCGCAGCAAGATGGCCGACTTCATGCTGCCGCGCTACGTGCGGCTGCTGGCGTCGCTGCCCAAGACCGCGACCGCCCGGGTCGAGAAGCACAAGCTCAAGGCCGAGGGCGTCACCGCCGACACCTGGGACGCCGACCGGGCGGAGGTGAACGCATGACCTCTGCCCCTGCAACCGCCCGGACCGACCCCGGGCTGCCGCCGGAACTGGCGCAGCAATTCCATGTCGACGCGGCCGGCGAGGTCTGGCTGCGCGCCGCCCGCTGTGCCGGCGGGGTGATGTTCCCGCCGCGCCGCTACTGCGGCACCGACCTGTCCGAGCCGGACGAGCTGCTGCTGCCCGGCGACGGCCGGGTCAACTGCATCACCCGGGTGCGGGTGCGCCCGCCCTATGGCCTGCCGCAGGGCTATATGATCGGCTTCGTCGATCTCGACGCCGCCCCGGTGCGGGTGTTCGGCCTGTTCGCCCCGGAGGATGCCGAGGCGATGACGCCCGGCCGGCCGGTCACGCTGACCCTGAAACCGCTGGGCACCGACAATGCGGGCGCCCCCTGCCTGCGCCCCGTCTTCGTCGCGGCCTGAGCCCGCCAGAAGGCCAGAAGGAAAGAACAACCATGACAACCCCCTGGATTGCAGGCTGCGGCCTGACCGCATTCGGCCGCCATGAGGACACCCCGCTGGAGGCGCTGGCGGCGACCGCCGCGCGCGAGGCGCTGCTGGAGGCCGGGATCGCGCCGGGCCGGATCGGCATGGCGGTCTTCGCCAATGCGCTGGCCGCGCGCCTGTCGGGCAGCCTGACCGTGGGGCAGGACGCACTGGCGCATGTGGGGATCTCCGGCTGCGCCGTGCTGAACGTCGAGAACGCCTGTACCTCCGGCTCCACCGCCTTTCACGTCGCCTGCATGGCGATCCGCGCCGGAGAGGTCGAGGCGGCGCTGGTGGTGGGCGCGGAAAAGATGTTCCACCCCGCGCTCGGGCTGATCGATTCCGGCAAGACCCTGCCCGACACCCTGCTCGGCCGGGTGACGCCCGCCGGCTTCGCCCTGCGCGCCAGCCGGCACATGGACCGCTTCGGCACCACGGCCGAGCAGCTCGCCGCCGTCTCGGTCAAGAACCGCCGCGCCGCCGCCGGCAACCCGCGCGCGATGATGCGCGATCCGATCACCCTCGCCGATGTGCTGGCGGCGCCGATGGTGGTCGATCCGTTGACCCGGCTGCAATGCTCGCCCATCGCTGACGGCGCCGCCGCGCTGGTGCTGGTGAACGACCGGCTGGCGCGGGAGCTGGGGGCAAAGATGCGGGTGCGCGCCTCGGTCCTGACCAGCGGCGCATACGACCGGATCGCCGATCTGTCGGAATGGCACACCGACAGCCGCACCGCGCAAATGGCCTATGAGCGCGCCGGGATCGCGGCCGCGGATCTGAGCGTGGTGGAATGCCACGACGCCTTCTCCATCGCCGAGATCCTGCATTACGAGGGGCTCGGCCTCTGCCCCCCCGGACAGGGCGGCCGCTATGCCGAACGGCTGCTGGCGGGCGATGCGGATTGCATCCCGGTCAACCCCTCGGGCGGGCTGATGTCGCGCGGCCATCCGATCGGCGCCACCGGCGTCGCCCAGATCATCGAGGTCGGGCGCTTCCTAGACGCGGGCACCGGGCCGCGCCCCGGGCCTCTGGGCCTCGCCCATTGCATGGGCGGCGACAAGGACGCCGACACCAAATCCTGCACCATCGCCATCATCGAACGCAGCGCCGCCTGAGGCGCGCGGCCGGTTCCCAAAACGTCCAACATGTCCAAGGAGGAGGACCCCATGGAAGACAAAACCAGACTGACCGGAAAGACCGCGCTGATCACCGGCGCCGGCGGCGCCATCGGCGGCACCACCGCCCGCCTCATGGCCGCGCGCGGGGCGCAGATCGTGGCGGTGGACCGCGATCCGGCGGCGCTGAAGACGCTGGCCGCCGATATCCCCGGCTGCACCACGGTGGTGGCCGACGTGACCGACGAGGCGGCGGTGAAAGCCTATGTCGAGGCCGCCATCGGCGCCCATGGCAAGATCGACATCTTCTTCAACAACGCCGGGATCGAGGGGGATTTCCACCCCATCGGCGACTACCCGACCGAGGATTTCCGCAAGATCGTCGACATCAACCTGATCGGCGTGTTCCTGGGCTACAAATACGTGGTGCCGCGGATGCTGGCGGCGGGCCGGGGCTCGATCGTCGTCACCTCCTCGGTGGGCGGGCTGATCGGCACGCCGCATATCTGCGGCTACACCGCGACCAAACACGCGGTTCTGGGACTGATGCGCACGGTGGCGGCCGAATGCGGCGCGGCGGGGGTACGCTCCAACGCGGTGAACCCGGGCCCGATCGAATCCCGCATGATGAGCGATGTGGAAAAGGGCATGGGCGCCGGCATGCCTGACGGCGCAGTGCGCCAGATGATGACCCAGATGGTGCCGATGCAGCGCTACGGCACGCCCGCCGAAGTGGCCGAACTGGTCAGCTTCCTGGGATCGGACGCGGCCAGTTTCGTCAACGGCGCGGTGATGACCGTGGACGGCGGTTTCACCACCGTCTGACGCCTCCGAAGACGCATCAGCACCGGCCGGACACCCCTCGGGCGTCCGGCCACTGAAACCCTGTGACCGACGCCGCCGGGACGCCCTCGACCTGAGAGGCGCCGGCTCTCCGGACAAGGAGACCGCCGAGGACGCGATCCGTGCGGCGCCTGACCTGAGCCGCGATCCGCCTCCGGCCGAAGGCACCATCCAGAAGCGACAAGAGCACAAGGCGCGACCGAAACCACCCTACGGATCACGCTGGTCTGAAACATGACGTCGAACTGTGTGGAGAGAGTGGCAGGGGCAGCAGGGTTCGAACCCGCGACCTACGGTTTTGGAGACCGTCGCTCTACCAGCTGAGCTATACCCCTAAGGCCGGCCTCGATTTATGCCAGCGCGCGGGCGGACACAAGAGGGAATCTGCCGCCCGCCGCCCTGCAAACGGCATTGCCCCGCGCGCCGGTTTGACTATGACTGGCCCGGCGCAACGATGAGAGGACGGCCCCTTGAGCCTGCGGAAGAAGATCGCCGACAGCGCCGCATTCGCCCGGATCGTGACCGGGCTGTTTGCCGGCTATATCCGCCTCGCCCACGCCACCTCGCGCTGGCGGCGCGAGGGGTTCGAGCCGATGGACGTCGCCCTGCGCGCGGGCGAGCCGGTGATCTTCGTGGTCTGGCACCAGCGGCTGATGATGGCACCCTATATGTTCGACCTCTCGCTCGGGCCGATCTGCTCGCTGACCTCGGCCGGGCGGGCCGGGCGGATGGTAGGCGCGCTGCTGGGCCGCTTCGGCTGGGAGAATATCTCCATGTCCAGCCACAAGCGCCATGTGGCGCTGTCGCGCGAGGTGTTGCGGCGGATGAAGCAGGGGGTCTCGGTCGGCATCGCCGCGGACGGGCCGCGCGGGCCGGCGCGGGTCAGCTCCACCGTGCCGCTGGTCTGGGCCAAGAGCTCGGGCTGCCGCGTCTTCGCGGTCTCCTTCTCGGCCAACCGGGTGGTGGAATTCCCGACCTGGGACCGGATGTGGCTGCCCGCCCCCTTCAGCCGCGGCGTGTTCCGCTGCGCCGAATGGACCGCCACCGTGCCACGCCAGACCGACGAGGCCGAGCTGGAGGCGCTGCGGCAGAGCTTCGAGGCAACGCTGGACGCGGTCACCGCCGCCAGCGACCGGGCGGCAGGCCGCCCGGTCGGCACCTCGGACCAGCCGCGCCGCGGCTAGGCACGCTCCAGCGCCGCCAGATCGCCACCGCAGATCGCCGCCTCGGCGGCGACGATCCGCTCGATCGGCCAGTCCCACCAGGCGATCTGCAGCAGCCGCGCGACGGTGGCGGCGTCGAACCGCATCCGGACCACCCTGCCCGGGTTACCGGCGACGACCGCATAGGCCGGCACCTCGCCCGCCACCACGGCGCCGGCGCCGACGATCACGCCATCGCCCAGCCGCGCGCCCGGCAGGATGCGCGCGCCCTGCCCGATCCAGACATCGTTGCCGATCACCGTGTCGGGAAACGGCCCCTGCGGCAGCGACGGCCGCGCCCCCCGCGGCCCGCCGAAGATGGCGAAGGGATAGGAGGAGAACCCGTCATGGCGGTGATTGGCCGAGGCGGTGATGAAGACCGCGCCGTCGGCGATCTGGCAGAACCGGCCGATCACCAGCCGCTCGGGCGAGAAATCGTAGAGATAGGGCGCCAGATGCGCCGCCCAGTCGGCGGGCGGATGATGCGCGCTGGCATAGCTGTAATCGCCCGCCGTGAAACGCGGATGGTCGATGGCGGCCGTCAGGAAAACAGTGCCGGGATGGGCACTACCATCGGGCAGCCGGACGGGATGGCGCACGTCGGGCGCGGAAAAATCATGC
>JBFXGQ010000056.1:0-13583 GCA_050177915.1 Pseudodonghicola sp.
GACCCCCATGGCGCGCAGGCGCGACATGAATTTCTCGACCGGCGGCGCCATATGCGGCAGGTCCGAGCGGTGATCGGAAATCTCGTCGATATCGAAGAAGCGGGCGCCGGGAATATGCGCCGCCTCATATTCCGCCCGGGCGTCCCGTCCCAACTGCGGCAGATACCACGAGGCATCCAGAATGCGCAGATCCGGATCCTTCAGATGCGCTGCCAGCCAGTCGGTGGAAACCAGTGTTTTCGGATCGTCCTGCATGCCTGCACCCTGTTTGCCAAGCCCTGTTCTGCCTACTATCGGGGGGCGCGCAGTGCAAGGCAAGCGGGGTTTGGCCGACCCCGCCCGGCCGCCGGCGGGCGGCCCCACTGGCCTGCCGCTTTTCCCCGGCGCCGGTTTCTGGCAGCATATCCGGCCATGACAGCCGGCAAGATTCCATATTTCCCCCTGCGGGCGAATCGCGTGCACGAGGTCTGCGGACCCGGGGCCACCGCTTTCGCCGGGGTCTGCTGCGCCCAGACGCCGGACCCGGTGCTGTGGATCGCCGAATCCTGGCTGGGCGACGGGATCAACCCGCCGGGCTTCGGCCTGTTTGCCGATCCCCGCCGCCTGCTGCTCGCCCGCGTCAGGGATCAGGCCGAGGCGCTCGCCACCGCCGAGGAGGCGCTGCGCGCCGGCGCTCTCGGGCTGGTGATTGTCGAGCTGAGCAAACCGCTCAGCCTTACTGCCGGGCGGCGGCTGCAGCTGGCGGCCGAGGCGGGGCAGACCCGCGGGCTCTGCCTGATCCCCGAGGGCATGGGCAGCAATGCGGCCGAAACCCGCTGGCACTGCGCGCCCCTGTTCGAGACCGCCGAGGAGGCGGACTCGACTCTGATGCGCTGGTCGCTTATCAAGAACAAATCGGGAACACTTGGGGCCTGGGATGTTCGATGGACTCACACGGCGCGTCGTCTCGATGTGGTTTCCCCGGCTGGCCAGCGACCGGATTCTCCGGGCACGGCCGGTTGACGGGCCCTTCGCGCTGACGCTGAAGCAGAACAATACCGAGCGGATCTATTGCCTGAACGCGCGGGCCGAACGGCTGGGGCTGTCGGCGGGCATGTCCTGCGCCGATGCGCGTGCCTTCTGCCCCGATCTGCGCAGCCATCCCGCCGATCCGGCGGGCGACCGGCGGTTCCTCACCGCGCTCAGACGCTGGGCCACCCGCTATTGCCCCTGGGTCGGGCTGGAGGGGGAGGACGGGCTGGTGCTGGACATCACCGGATCGGCGCATCTGTTCGGCGGCGAGGCGGCGATGCTGGCCGACATGCGCCGGCGACTGGGGCGGGCGGGGATCGGCCTGCGGCTGGGGCTGGCCGACAGCCGCGGCGCCGCCTGGGCGCTGGCCCGCTTCGGCGAGGGGGTGGCGGTGCCCGGCGCCCCGCTGACCGCCCTCGGCCCGTTGCCGGTCGCCGCCCTGCGGCTGGAAGAAGGCGTCTCCATCGCGCTGCAACGGCTGGGGCTGCGCACGATCGCCGATCTGGCCAATGCCCCGCGCGCACCGCTGGCCCGCCGCTTCGGCCACGGCCTGCTGCTGCGGCTGGATCAGGCGCTGGGGCGGCAGGCCGAACAGATCTCTCCCGAGGCCGAGCCGCCGCATTACGGCGTACGGCTGACCCTGCCGGAACCGATCGGGCTGCAGGCCGATGTGATGGCCGGCACCGCGCGGCTGCTGAAACGGCTGTGCGACAAGCTCGACGCGCAGCAGGCCGGCGCAAGGGCGCTCTGCCTGACCCTGCGCCGGGTCGATCAGGACAGCCGGCAGGTGGAGCTGCGGCTGGCCCGGCCGCTGCGCGACGCCGCCCGCATCCTGCCGCTGTTCGAGCGCGGCGTGGCGACGGTTGAGGCGGGCTACGGCATCGACCAGCTGCGGCTGGAGGCGACCCGGGTCGAGCCGCTGCCGGCGCGGCAGATCGGGCAGAGCGGCACGCGGAACGGCCCCCAGAACGGCGAGGCGCTGGACGATCTGATCAGCCGCATCGGCACCAGGATCGGGCTGGAGAACATCCTGCGCTTCCTGCCCGCCGACAGCCATATCCCCGAGCGCAGCTTCCTGATCGCCCCGGCGGCGTTCTCGGATCCCGAGGGCCCCTGGATCAGCCTGCGGCCACGGCCGCTGCGGCTGTTCCGCCCCGAACCCATCGCCGGCGGCGGGCCGCAGCCGCCGCGCCAGTTCCGCTGGCGCGGCATGAGCCTGACCACCGCCCGCGCCACCGGGCCGGAGCGGATCGCGCCGGAATGGTGGCTGGAGGACGACAACTGGCGCAGCGGGCTGCGCGACTACTGGCGGGTGGAAACGCGGCAGGGCCGCCGGCTGTGGCTGTTCCACACACCGCAGGCGCCGGGCTGGTTCGTGCAGGGGGAATTCGCATGACCGCCGAACTGCCCAATCTGCCCGACCTGCCCGATCCCGTGCCCGGCTATGCCGAGCTTTGCGTGACCACCAATTTCACCTTCCTCACCGGCGCCTCCCACCCCGAGGAGATGATCGCGCGCGCCGCCGAACTGGGGCTGGAGGCGATCGCCATCACCGACCGCAATTCGCTGGCCGGCGTGGTCCGCGCCTATGCCGCCCTGAAGGAGCTGCGGCGCGAGGCGGAGGAGAAGGCGCCGGAAGCGGCGGTCACGATCCGCTCCAGCCAGCGCAGCGATCCCTCCAGCCGCCAGCAGATGGGCCGGGAACACCGCGTCGCGGCCGGCCCCGCCCTGCCCCGGCTGATCACCGGCACCCGGCTGGTGCTGCGCGACAGCCCGCTCGACTGGCTGGCGCTGCCCACCGACCGCGCCGCCTATCACCGGCTGGCACGGCTGCTGACGCTGGGCAAGCGACGCGCCGAAAAGGGCGAATGTCTGCTCGATTTCGCCGATCTTCTGGCGGGCTGCGCCGGCATGATCCTGATCGCCCTGCCCCCCGCCGATCCGGAGGCGCCGCAGATCGCCGCCCAGATCACCCATGCCCTGCGCAGCTATCCCAACCATGTGTTTCTGGGCGCCGCACCGCGCTATGACGGCAGCGACCGCGCCCGGCTGGCCGCCTGCGCCCGGCTGGCGCATCGCACCGCCGCGCCGATGGTGACGGTGGGCGACGTGCTGATGCACCGGGCCGGGCGGCGGCAGTTGGCCGATGTGCTGACCTGCCTGCGCGAGGGGATCACCATCGACCGCATCGGCACCCGCGCCCTGCCCAATGGCGAACGCCGGCTGAAGGGCGCCGCCGACATGGCGCGGATGTTCCGCGACCACCCCGCCGCGCTGCGCCGCACGCGCGAGATCGCGGCGCGCTGCACCTTCGATCTGGGCGAGCTCAGCTACGAATACCCCGACGAGATCGCCGGGGACGAGGCGCCACAGGCCCGGCTGGAGCGGCTGGCGCGCGAGGGGCTGCAACGGCGCTATCCCGGCGGCGGCTCCGACAAGGCGCGCCGGCTGATGGAAAAGGAGCTGACGCTGGTGGGCGAGCTTGGCTTTGCCGCCTATTTCCTCACCGTCCATGACATCGTCGCCTTTGCCCGGTCGCAGGACATCCTCTGTCAGGGGCGCGGATCGGCGGCGAATTCGGTGCTGTGCTACCTGCTGGGCATCACCGATGTCTCACCCGACCAGATCGCCATGGTCTTTGAGCGGTTCGTGTCGAAATACCGGGGCGAGCCGCCCGATATCGACGTCGATTTCGAACACGAGCGGCGCGAGGAGGTGATCCAGCACATCTACGCCAGATACGGCCGCCACCGCGCCGGGCTCTGCGCCACGGTGATCCATTTCCGTTCCCGCGCCGCGATCCGCGAGGTAGGCAAGGTAATGGGCCTCAGCCAGGATGTCACCGCCGCGCTCTCGGGTCAGATCTGGGGCCAGTCGAACGGCGGGGCGGAACCCGAGCGACTGCGCGAGCTGGGCCTCGATCCCGACGACCGGCGGCTGGCGCTGACCGTGCGGCTGATCGGCGAGATCATCGGCTTTCCCCGCCATCTGTCCCAACATGTCGGCGGCTTCATCATCACCAAGGGCCGGCTGGACGAGCTCTGCCCGATCGAGAATGCGGCGATGGAGGACCGCACCGTCATCGAATGGGACAAGGACGACATCGACACGCTGGGCATCCTCAAGGTCGATGTGCTCAGCCTCGGGATGCTGACCTGCATCCGCAAGGCCTTCGGCCTGCTGCACGATTTCAACGGCATCGACCACAGCATCGCCTCGGTGCCGCAGGGGGATGCGGCGACCTACGACATGCTCTGCCGCGCCGATGCCATCGGCGTCTTTCAGGTGGAAAGCCGGGCGCAGATGAACTTCCTGCCGCGGATGCGCCCGCGCACCTTCTACGACCTGGTGATCGAGGTCGCCATCGTCCGCCCGGGGCCGATCCAGGGCGGCATGGTGCAGCCCTATATCCGCCGCCGCCAGGGACGCGAGCAGCCGGAACCCTTCGGCCCCGCGCTGGCCAAGGTGACCGAAAGAACGCTGGGCGTGCCGCTGTTTCAGGAACAGGCGATGCAGATCGCCGTGGTCGGCGCCGGCTATACCGCAGAAGAGGCCGATCGGCTGCGCCGCTCGCTCGCCTCGTTCCGGCGGATGGGCACCATCGGCGGCCATCGCGACCGCTTCATCGACGGCATGCTGACCAATGGCTACAGCCGCGAGATCGCCGAACAATGCTTCGGACAGATCGAAGGCTTCGCCGATTACGGCTTTCCCGAAAGCCATGCGGCGGCCTTTGCCATGCTGACCTATGTCTCCTCCTGGCTGAAATGCCACCACCCGGCGGTCTTCGCCTGCGCCCTGCTGAACTCGCAGCCGATGGGCTTCTACGCCCCGGCGCAGATCGTCCGCGACCTGCGCGACCACGGGGTCGAGGTGCGGCCGATCTGCGTCAACGCCAGCGGCTGGGACAACGGGCTGGAACGCCGCGCCGACGGGGCGCTGGCGCTCAGGCTCGGGTTCCGGCAGATCAAGGGCTTCCGGCAGGAGGATGCCGACTGGATCGTCGCCGCCCGCGGCAACGGCTACCGCGATGTCGAGGCGCTGTGGCTGCGCGCGGGGCTGGCCCCCGCTGCGCTGGACCGGCTGGCCGAGGCCGATGCCTTCGCCTCGCTCGGGCTGCGCCGCCGCGACGCGCTCTGGCAGGTGCGGGCGATCCGCAGCGACCGGCCGCTGCCGCTGTTCAACGACCCGATCGAGGGCGAGGGCATCCGCGAACCGCAGGTGATCCTGCCGCCGCTGCATCTGGGCGAGGAGGTGGTGGAGGATTACCTTGCCATGCGGCTGTCGCTGCGCGCCCATCCGATGGAGCTGCTGCGCCCGATGATCCCCGGCCTCACCCCGCATGCGGAGCTGTCCCGGGTGCCGCCGCGCCGGGTCAGCGTCTGCGGGCTGGTGATCACCCGGCAGCGGCCCGGCACCGCCTCGGGCGTGATCTTCCTGACGCTGGAGGATGAGACCGGCGTCAGCAATATCGTGGTCTGGCCCAAGATGTACGAGAAATACCGCCGCGCGGTGATCGGCGGGCGGCTGCTGCGGGTGACCGGGCGGCTGGAACGCGAGGGGATCGTGGTGCATCTGATCGCCGAGGCGATCGAGGATCTGTCGCAGCGGCTGACCGAACTGGGCCACCCGCTGGACGAGGCGGTGGGCCTCACCCAGCCGCAGGCCGACGACGCGCCGCGGCCGCGCGCCCTGCCGCCGCGGGCGCGCCATCCGCGCGAACAGGCCAAACGGCTGTTCCCGAGCCGGGATTTCCACTGAGGCGCGCCCCGCCACCGGGACGCGCCCCGGCTCAGCTCAGGCCGACCACCAGCTGGAAAAGCTGTTGGGCGACAGCATCACCGGCACGTGGTAATGACCTTCGGGCGCCGGCAGATCCAGCCGGATCGCCACTTCGGCCACGATCTGCGGGCCGCTGCGGGGGATGCCGCGCCCGGCCCAGAACCGGCCGTTGGCGATGCAGAGCTCAAGCCGCCCGTCCGGGGCGATCCGCTCTGCGGCGATCTCGGCCATCAGCCGGCCGCCGGCATCGGTTACGCCGGCGAAGACCAGCGCCCCGTCGGCACGGTTGCGCAGCTCAATGCCGACGCCGGCGGCATGGGTGCCGTCGGTGCCGTTGAGGATATGGGTGGTGAACTTCAGGCTCATTCGATCGACGCCTTGTCGCGCTTGTCCGAGGTGGCGGCGATGATCGGGCTGATCACGCCGCGGGTCTTGACGTTGATGCAGGCGGGCTTGCCGCTGGCGATGCCGCGCCTCACCGCGGCCGCGATATCCGCGCGCCGGGTCACCAGCTCGCCATAGCCGCCCAACCCCTCGACCATGCTGTGGAACGGAATGTCGCGGAAGTCGGTGGCGAAATGCTGGCCGGACTTGAACAGCCGCTCCTGCTGCTGGCTGATCGCATCCAGCCCGCCGTTGTTGTCGATCACCACGGTGATCGGCAACCCCTCCTGGAAACAGGCCTCGATCGACAGGCCGCCGGCCAGAAACGCCCCGTCGCCCGAGATCAGCACCACGTTGGACTTGCGGTCGAGATTCTTGGCCGACATGGCGAAGGGCACGCCGCAGCCGAGCATCGAGTTGATGCCGGGGTTCAGCATCCCCGCCAGCCGGCCGCCGCGCCAGCCGATCATATTGACCGCGATCTCGGTCCAGAAATGGGTGTTGCCGCCGTCGAAGACCAGCCAGTCGCCCGCCCCCATCGCCTTTTGCACCTCAAGCGCCAGATGCAGCGGGTGCACCTTGCGGCCCTCGGCGTCGTCGCGGGCGGCCTCGGCGGCAAGGTCGTTCTCCCATTGCTCGACCCAGGCGCCGCGCCGGGCGCGCTGCTGGTCGAACCACTGCGGCCAGCTCCGCCCGATGCCCGCCAGCGCCTCGCAGAAGGCGGCCGGATCGCACAGCAGCAGATCGTCGGCGGGGCGGTTGAACTCCAGCTCCTCGTTGCTGCCGTTGACGCAGACCACCCGGGTCGAGGGCGGGAAGAACGGCGCGTTGCCGAAGTTCAGCGTGTTGTCCAGTCGACCGCCGATCACCAGCACCAGGTCGCTTTCGGTGATCGCGGGTTTCGACGGCGGATACTGGTGGAAATCCGCCAGCCCCATCCAGGGTTCGGCATCCTCGCCCATCAGCTTGCGGTGGCCGGGCTGGCCGTAGACCGGCAGCCGCAGGGCGCGCGCCGCAGTCTCCAGCGCCGCCTCGCCGCCCGCCCACCAGACCGAATGGCCGGCGATGATCACCGGGCGCTGCGCCGCGCGCAGCAGGCTCAGCACCCGCTCCAGCGCCCGCGGCTCCGGCCAGGCCCGCGCCGGCGCGCGCACCCCCCGGTTGAACGGCCGCTCCTCGCGCCCGGCATCCTCGGGGAAGGAGGAGAACATGATATCCACCGGCACGCTCAGATGCACCGCCCCGGGATAGCCCGAGGTCGCCATGGTCCAAGCGCGGTCGACATATTCGCCGATGCGGGCCCCGTCGCGCACCTGCACCGAATATTTGGTCAGCGGCGCGGCGATAGCGACATCGTCGATCTCCTTGAAGCCGCCGGCATTCTCGCGCTTGAGCGTCGAGGAGGAGGTGATGAACAGGATCGGGCTGCGCTCTCCCAGCGCCTCCATCATCGCCGGCACGGTATTGGCGAAACCCTCGGGCCCCACGAAACAGACCGCCGGCTTGCGGCTGATCCGGGTATGGCCGTCTGCCAGATGGCCGGCCACCTGCTCGTGCGGGGTGTTGATCACCGGGATCTGGCATTCCATCATCCCCTCCAGCGCCGGGTTGCAGAAGCCCCCCGACAGGGTGAAGACATGCTCCACCCCCTTCTCTTTCAGCGCGCGGGCCAGGATGGCGCCGCCGCGGATGCGCGGTTGCTCGGTCATTGCAGTCTCCTGAGGGGGGCCGGGGCCGGAGGGCGGGCATGGCTCCGCCCGCCCGGGGCCGCGCCCGGTTGAAAGCGGCGGGCCGGGAAGGCCCGCGGTTGATCTGGGAATGGGCGGCTTACTGCGGCTCGACGCCTGCGGCCTTCATGATCCTGAGGTTGTCCTCAAGCTGGCGATGCATCTCGGCCGTCGCCGCGGCGCTGTCCAGATAGGCGACCGGCGCGCTCATGCTGTCGGCGACGGTCTGGAACTCCGGGTTCTCCGCCACCCTGGCCAGCGTCGCCGAAAGCTTCTCCAGCACCTCCGCCGGCAGCCCCCTGGGGGCGATCAGCACGGTCTGCATGTCCATGCCCATCGGCAGACCGAGCTCGTTGATCGTCGGCACCTCCGGGCTGCCCAGATTGCGTTTCGAGGTCAGCGCCGCGATCACCTTCATCTGTTCGGGATAGCGGTGATGCACGCCGCCGGAATAGGCCAGCATCGCCTGTTCGCCCAGCATCGCGTTGACCATGCCCGGCCCGCCGTTGACCGGCAGGATGGCGATGTCGACGCCCTTGGCGCGGGCGATCTCGGTGGCGAAGACCCGGGTGGTCGCCGACAGCGCGGCATAGAGCATGCCCGGATGTTCCCCGGCATAGGCGATCATGCCGTCGAAATCGTCGAACGGGGCAGAGCGCGGCGCCACCAGCGCGATATCGAAGCTGGTCAGCATGCCGGCATAGTCGAAATCGTCGATCCCGAACGGCACCACCTTCTGCAGCGCCGGCGTCAGGGTGACGGTCTGCGACGGGTTGAACATCAGCGCATAGCCATCCGCCGGCATCGCCTTGAGCCCGGTCAGCGCCACCGCCCCGGCGGCGCCGGGCTTGTTGATGACATTGACCGGCACGCCCAGTTCCTGGGACATCGCGGCGGCCACGGCGCGGCCCAGCAGGTCGCTCTGCCCGCCGGGATTGAAGCCGATGTACATCGAGATCGGCCGGTCGGGCCATTCCGCCAGCGCCGGTCCCGCCAGTCCCAGCGCCAGCGCGGCGCCGGCCAGGATCCGCTTCAGCAGCGGCTTGAAAGTCGTCATGATCTTCTCTCCTCCGATCACACTTCGATTTCGCCGCGGCGCGACCGGCGCGGGCGGCCGAACCGCCACACTGCCAGTGCCGTCAGCACCAGAAACACCACTGCCAGCGGGTGCGACAGCAGCCGCGCCGGCTCGCCCTGCAGGATCTGCACCGACTGGCGCAGGCTCAGCTCCACCGCCGGACCTACGACGAAGCCGATCAGGAAGTTCACCACCGAAAAGCCGAACTTCATCATCGCCACGCCCAGCACCGCAAAGAGGATCATCACCACCACGCCGAAGCTGCCGCCACCCTCGACCCAGGCGCCAATGACGCAGAGGAACAGCACGGCCGGAATGATCACCCGGACCGGCACACGGGTGACCCTTGCGAAAAACCCCTGAAACACCAGGCCGATCAACAACAACGCAAGACTGGCCGCGATCATCGCCGCATAGATGCCGCCGACCAGCCGGGGCTGCTGCGAGAACATCAGCGGGCCCGGCGTCAGCCCGTGCAGCATGAAGGCGCCGATCAGGATCGCGGCGATGACACTGCCCGGAATACCCAACGCGAACAGCGGGATCAGGCTGGCCGGCACCACCGCGTTATCGGCGCTTTCCGAGGCCGCCACGCCCTCGATCGCGCCCTTGCCGAACCGCTCCGGCGTCTTCGACCGGCTGCGCACGGCGCCATAGGACAGGAAGGACCCGACGCTCGCCCCCAGCCCGGGCAGGATGCCGACGACGACGCCGATGCCGGTGCCGCGCAGGATCGACGGCGCCGCCTGGCGCCAGTCGCCGCCGGTCACCCGGTTGTCGTCCGGCCCCTGCCCCTGCGTGATCTCGCGGCTGCCGGCGTCGATCTGATGCCGGTTGCCCGCCTGCAGGATCATCTCGGCCACCGCCAGCATGCCGATCGCCATCGGGATCAGCGGCACGCCGTCGAACAGCTGGTAATAGCCGAAGGTCAGCCGCGGCATGCCGGATTCGATCTCAAGCCCGACGGTGGCGACCAGGATGCCCAGCAGCGCCGCGGCGATCCCCTTGGGCAGCGATTCCGCCGACAGCCCGCCGACGAAGGTCAGCGAAAACAGCAAGATGGCAAAGATGTCGACCGGCCCGATCTTCAGCGCATAGGCCGCGATCGGCTCGGCCAGCAGCACCAGCACCAGGGTCGAGCTGAGATCGCCGATCACCGAGGCGAACAGCGCCATCTTCAGCGCCTTGCCGGCCTTGCCCTGCCGCGCCAGCGGATAGCCGTCCAGCGCGGTGGGCGCCGAAGACGGCTCTCCCGGCACGTTCAGCAGGATGGCCGAGACCGCGCTGCCGGCGGCGCTGCCCTTGGCAATGCCGATCAGAAAGGCGATGGCCGCCAGCGCCGGCAACGAGAAGGTCAGCGGAATGGCGATGGCCACCGCGGTGGCCTTGCCCAGCCCGGGCAACGCCCCCACCAGATAGCCGATGCCGACGCCGGCCACGATCCAGAACAGGGTGACGATATCGAGAATGTCGGTCAGACCGAGGAAAAGCTGCGCCATCGGTCAGCCCACCCTGGTGCCGAGCACGACATAGAGCAGCAGATAGCCCAGCCCCAGCATCACGCCCGCCTGCGCCAGCAGAAAGAGCGGGTTGCGCTCGCCCATCAGCAGCGCCGCGCCGATCACCAGCAGACCGCCCGCCGCCACCGGCCCGAGCCAGGACAGCACCGCCAGGCCCGCCAGCAGCAGCCCCGGGATCGCCAGCAGCGCCCGCAGCTCCGCACCCGAGAACCTCACCTCGTGGCCGGCGCCGCGTAGCCCCTGCGCGATCACCCCCAGCCCCAGCAGCCCGATGCCGCCCAGCGCCAGCTGCGGCACCAGCCGCGGCGACAACATGCCGGCAAAGCCTTCGGGGATCTGCGCCGGCACCACCACCAGCAGCATGATGCCGGCGAAACAGGCCAGAACGGCCCCCACAATCACATCGCTATGGCGCAAAAGCCCCTCCTCCTCCGTGCGCGCCTGCCGCCTGGCTCCTCCACCGGATCGACGAGGGCGCCTCCCGGTCCTCGACACCGACAGTAGTGGGGCGCGAGGACTTGCTGAAATGCTATTTTTGCTGCTTGATATACCCAAACGGCATGGCCTGAACCGGATGCCCCGATGAATATCAAGCTTCACCAGCTGAAATGCTTTACCACCGTCGCGGAAACCGGCAGTTTTTCCGCCGCATCGCGCAAAATCGGCATAGCCCAGCCCGCCCTCTCCCGCAAAATCGCCGAACTTGAGGAGGAGGTGCAGAAGCCGCTGTTTCAGCGCAGCTCGAAAGGCGTGGCGCTGACCGAGGCGGGCGAGAAATTCCTGCGCCACGCCCGGCTGATCCTGCTGCAGCTGGCCCGCGCCGAACGCGAGATGGCGCTGGACGACAACGGCGCGGCGGATGAGGTGACGCTGCTGATCGCCCCGGCGCTCAGCCTGTTCGTCGCCGCGCCGCTGGTCCGGGCGGTGGCCACCGATTTCCCCAATATCCGGGTGCTCTGCCACGAGACCCAGTGGGACGAGGCGCGCGCCCGGATGGAAAGCGGCCGCGCCGATCTGGCGCTGGTCACCAGCGGCCATCTGTTCACCGGGGTTGAGGTGGAACGCTGCGTCGTCGACCGGCTCTATTTCGGCGGCCGCATCGACGACACCCGCCACGGCAGCCAGCCGATCACGCTGGAGGAGATCTGCGAACAGCCGCTGATCATGCCCGGCCGCGATTACCTGATCCGCCGCACCCTGGACGAGACTGCCGCCGGTCACGGGCTCAAGCTCAATATCGTGCACGAGGTCAACTCGGGCCAGCTGCTGTCCACCTATCTGGACGAGGGTCTGGGCTTCACACTGTCGATCTGGCAGACCTTCTTCGAGGGCGTCGCGCGCGGCCAGATGTTCGCCCGGCCGCTGACCCGGCCCAGCCTCGAGCGGATGCTGACCATCGTCTCGCAGCCCGGCACCAGCGCCCGGCCGGCGGTCGCCACGGTGCATTCCTATCTCAGGATGAAGGTGCTGGAGCTTTACCGCGCCGGCATCCTGCGCGGCGATCTGGCGATGGGCTGACCGCGCTCAGCGGTTTTCCTTCAGCAGCCGCTGCTTCTGCCGCGACCAGTCCCGCTGGGCGCTGGTCTCGCGCTTGTCGTGGATCTTCTTGCCCTTGGCGATGCCGATCTTCAGCTTGGCGATGCCGCGATGGTTGAAATACATCACCAGCGGCACCAGCGTCATGCCCTTGCGCTGGGTGGCGTTCCACAGATCGGCCATCTGCTTGCGGCTGACCAGCAGCTTGCGCCGCCGCCGCTCCTCGTGCCCGAAGGTCTTGGCCTGCTCGTAGGGCGCGATATAGGAGTTCACCAGCCAGAGCTCGCCATTCTCCACCGCCGCGTAGCTTTCGGCGATATTGGCGCCATGGGCGCGCAGCGATTTCACCTCCGAGCCCAGCAGGATGACGCCGCACTCCAGATCCTCCTCGATCGCGTAATCGAAGCGCGCGCGCCGGTTCTCGGCGATAATCTTGTAGTTCGGGTCTGTCTTCTGCTTGGCCATGCGCACCGATCTACGCGCGCGCCCGCCTTTTCGCAAGATCGCCCGCGCAACAGGCCCGGGCGCGCCGCGCTTTCATCTTGGTCCAAATACCTCCGCCGGAGGCCTCGCGGCGCAGCCGCGATTTCGGCGCCTACTCGCCCAGCTTGGCGTGCACCTCATCGAGATCGATCTCGCCCACCGGCAGCTTGTTGGACGGGTCCTGCGGATCGTAGCGGAACAGGTCGAAATCGCGCTTGTAGATCTCATAGACCAGATGCAGCGACAGATCGTCGAAATAATCCTCGACCGGATGCAGCCGCTTGGGCCCGTGGCCCTCGCTTTCGTTGAACCGCGGGATCCGCGCCAGATCGACCGCATAGGGCGTCTCCACCGCATCCAGCACCCGCTGCATGCCCTCGTTGAACTTCTCGGTCCAGAAGATGTTGTCGTAGCGCCCGCCATTGGCGATGAAGGTCGATACATGGCCCGACATCGACGACCAGTGGATGTCGGGATCCATCGGCCGGCGCCAGCGGATGGTGTCGCGGGCGAACAGCAAGAAGCGGCGGAACGACTTGATCTGGTCGAACTCCTGCTTGCCGTCGTCGCCACCGACCTCGATGCCATAGGTATAGGCGAGCTTGGGCACCAGATTGCCGCGATAGCGTTTGCCGTTGCGCTGGATGCCGCAGATCTTGTCGAAGAACGAACTCAGGATGCGGGTGTAGGGGTTGCGCACGCAGGTGAAGGCATGGGAGCCGTGCCCCTGCACATTGCGGGCGATCGGCTCGTGGCTGCGTTCCTGCGCCCATTTGTGCAGCCCCTCGTCGGCGTCGTGGATGTCGCCGTCGAAGAATCGCCCGTGATCGGAGAAATACATGATCTGCCCGATCGTTGAGCAGGCGCATTTCGGAACGACCCGATACACCATGCTTTCGCTCTCGGTCATCCAGGTGCCCGGAAAACCCATTTGCCCTTACCTCCTTGGCTTCGCCGCTCGCGCCGGGGGCAGGCCGAGGGTGATACCGGGAAAAAACCAAATTATCCGTGTTTATTCAATCGGCCATCACCATTATCTAGTAAAGGGAACCGCACTCAAAG
>JBFXGQ010000057.1:0-13437 GCA_050177915.1 Pseudodonghicola sp.
GTTCAGGAAGCGTTGCACCGTGACGGCGCAGAAGGCGCCGATCATGAACAGCGCGCCATGGGCGAAATTGACCACGCCCAGGGTGCCGAAGATCAGCGTCAGCCCCAGCGCGATCAGCGCATAGGCCGATCCCTTGTCGAGCCCGTTTAGAATTTGCAGAAGGAGTGCGTCCATCGGTCCCCGCCTCTGATGGAAGATGTTCGGGGTCCTCCGGCCGGGCCGGAGAAACCCATCGGGTCGGGGGGCCGTTTTCTTGATAAGAAAACGGGCCGGAATTTTTCGAAAATTCCGGCCCCCGCCTCGGCCGGCCGTATCAGGCGCCCGGGTTGCAGGTCCCCAGCGCGCCGCCGGCGAACATCGGGTGGTCCGGCTCGTACCAGACTTGCGCCGCCGGGGTGACCTCGACCACTTCCAGCAGGTCGAACTCGCTGGTCGGGTTCTCTTTCCCGCGCACCACCAGAACGTCCTTGAAGCACTGGTGATCGGCACCGCGATAGAGCGTCTGGCCGTTGCCCAGCCCGTCGAACAGATACCCCCGGTTGGCCTCGGAGCTGATCCCGGGCAGCGAGCTGTCGCCGCCGGTCAGCGCCTCTTCCACGGCGCAGGGGTTGAACGAGCCGGCCCGCTGCACCGCGTCTGCATAGAGCAGGGTCTGGCAGTAGCAGGTATGCGCCGCCTGGCTGGGCGGGAAGCCGTATTTGGTGCCGAAGCTCTTGACGAAGGTCTTCGACGCCTCGTCCTGCAGCGACCAGTGCCAGTTGGTGGAGCCGAGGATGCCCTTGACGTTCTCGCCGGCACCCTTGGCCATCAGGCGGGAGTAGAGCGGCACCACGATCTCGAACTTCTTGCCGTTGACCATCTTGTCGCGCAGGCCGAACTGCACCGCGTTGGTCAGCGAGTTCACCATGTTCCCGCCGTAGTGGTTCAGGATCAGCACGTCGGCGCCCGAGTTCAGCACCGGCGCGATGTAGGACGAGAAGTCGGTCGCCGCCAGCGGCGTGCGCACCGTGTTCACGGTTTCCCAGCCCAGCGCTTCGGTGGCGGCCTTGATCGATTCCTCCTGGGTCCAGCCCCAGGTGTAGTCGGCGGTCAGGTGATAGGCCTTGCGGTCCTTGCCGTATTGCGCCGCCAGCACCGGCGCCAGCGCGGCCCCCGACATATAGGCGTTGAAGAAGTGGCGGAAGCCGTTGGCCTTCTTGTCCTTGCCGGTGGTGTCGTTGGAATGGGTCAGACCCGCCATGAAGACCACGCCGGCCTCCTGGCACAGGCCCTGCACGGCCACGGCGACGCCGGAGGACGAGCCGCCGGTGATCATGATGGCGCCGTCCTTTTCGATCATCGACTTGGCGCTGGCGCGGGCGGCGTCGGATTTGGTCTGGGTGTCGCCGGTGACGAACTGGACCTTCTTGCCCAGGATGCCGTTGCCCTGCAGCGCCTTCGAGCTGAAGGTGTTCAGCATGCCGCCGTCGCCTTCGCCGTTCAGATGTTCGACCGCCAGCTGATAGGCGCGCAGCTCGTCGGCGCCCTCGTCGGCATAGGGGCCGGTCTGCGGCACGTTGAAGCCCAGGGTGACGGTGCCGCCGGTCGGCTCGTTCATATAGGCCGAGGCCGAGGACGCGGTGAAGATCGTCGGCAGCGCCAGCCCGGCGCCGGCGACAGCGCCGGACCGTAGCACGCCGCGACGTGTGACATCGTTCTTGGACATAAATACCCTCCCGTTTCATATATGCGCCGCCGGGCTCCTCTTCCCGGGGGTGGCGCAGGCACGATTGTGCAAATTGATTATGCGGGGGGTGTGGAAAATTTCGCAATAACCCCCTTGCGTGGAACGATATTTTTGTCAACTAATGAACAGGTGGACCGGAGGTTTTGTCAAAATCCTTATGCTGCAAGGCAGAAAGGTGTTGAAAAACCGAAAGAAAGGGAGGGGGCGGGGATGGCCCGCGATACGCTGACCGGCAGCCGCATCCGCGAGCGGCGCGCGATCAAGGGGCTGCGCCAGGCCGATCTGGCCCGCAAGGTGGGCATCTCGGCTTCCTATCTCAACCTGATAGAACATAACCGGCGCAAAATCGGCGGCAAGCTGCTGGTCGACATCGCCCATGTGCTGGGGGTCGAGCCCTCGATGCTGACCGAGGGGGCGGAGGCGGCGCTGATCGCCACCCTGCGCGAGGCCGCTGCCGACGCCGGCACGGCGCTGGCCGAGACCGACCGCGCCGATGAATTCGCCGGCCGCTTTCCCGGCTGGGCCGAGGTGCTGGCCTGGTCGCACCGCCGCATCGCCTCGCTGGAGCGCACGGTCGAGACGCTGTCGGACCGGCTGACCCACGACCCGCGCCTCGCCGCCTCGCTGCACGAAGTGCTGTCGACCGCCGCGGCGATCCGCTCGACCGCCTCGATCCTGGCCGAGACCGGAGAGCTCGAGCCGGAATGGCGCGACCGCTTCCACCGCAACCTGAACCAGGACAGCGCCCGGCTGGCCGACAGCTCCCGGGCGCTGGTCAACTATCTCGATGACAGCGAGGCCAACGACGACCGCCGCGGTGCGCCGCAGGAGGAGGTGGAGGCCTTCATGGCCGCCAACGGCCATCACTTCCCGCAGATCGAGGCCGGCGATGCCGATCCCGAGGTGCTGCTGGCGGCGGCGCCAGAGCTGACCTCGCGCGCGGCGCGGCAGGTGGCCCGGGTGGTGCTGGCGCAATATGCCGCGGATGCCGCGGCGATGCCGTTGGCCCGGGTGCGCGCGGCGATTGCCGAGCACGGGCCCGACCCGCTGGTGCTGGCCGAGGTCTTCGGTGTCGGGCTGCCGGCGGTGTTCCGGCGCATCGCGGCGATGCCGCCCAGCATCCTGCCGGGCGAGGTCGGGCTGGTGGTCTGCGACGCCTCCGGCAGCATCCTGTTCCGCAAGGCGGTGACCGGCTTCGCGCTGCCGCGGCACGGCGAATCCTGCCCGCTGTGGCCGCTGTTCACCGCGCTGAACCGGCCGTTGGTGCCGATCCGCCGCCGGGTGTCGCAGCTGGGCCGCACCGCGGCGCAGTTCGATTGTCTGGCGGTGGCCTGGCCCGAGGGGCAGCCGGGCTTCGACCGCGATCCGCTCTATCGCTCGATCATGCTGATCCTGCCGGTGCCGGGCGGCAGCGCCGGCGCCGGCGGGGCGCAGCAGGTCGGCAGCAGCTGCCGGGTGTGCCCGCGCGACCCCTGCGACGCCCGCCGCGAGCCCTCGATCCTGAGCGAAGGGTTTTGACACGCCCCTGCGGCCGGGGATACTCTGAGCAAAACCAAAAAAGACGACCTGTCCGCCAGCGTGCGGCACGGGCCCCGCAAGGGGCAAAGACGGGCCCCGCAAGGGGAAAGGACGGCCCCGCAAGGGGAGAAGGGGAGGGGATGATCCGCATGGGACGACATGTTCTGCTGATCGAGGACGAAGCCAATATCACCGAGGCGATCCGGTTTCTGCTGACCCGGGACGGCTGGCAGGTGGATACCCATGCCGACGGCGCCGACGCGGTCGAGGTGATCCGCCGGGCCAGTCCGGATCTGGTCATTCTGGACGTCATGCTGCCGGGCAAGAGCGGCATGGACATCCTGCGCGACCTGCGCGAGATCGACGCCTTTCGCGATCTGCCGGTGCTGATGCTGACCGCGCGCGGCCAGACGCGCGATCGCGACATGGCGGAAAGGGCCGGCGCCAGCCGCTTCATGACCAAGCCGTTCTCCAATGCCGAGGTGCTGGCCGCGGTGCGCGACCTGCACGCCCAGGCGCAGCGGACATGACCGACGCCGCCGGCGACCCCGGCGCCGAAAAGAAGGCGCCGCCGGTGTTTCTCGAACGCCGGACCTATCGCCGGCGCCGGCTGATGGACGCGGCGCGGCTGCTGCCGGTGATGGGGGCGCTGCTGTTCGCGGTGCCGCTGCTGTGGCCCCGCGCCGGCGAGGCCGGGGCGCTCGCCACCTCGGACGCGATCCGCTACATCTTCATCGTCTGGGCGCTGCTGATCCTGGGCAACCTGTGGTTCGGCCGGCTGACCCAGGGCTGGTCCGCCGCGGGCCAGAGCGCCGAACCGGCGGGCGAGGCCGAGCGGGGCGCGGAATGAGCGCCGCCGCGATGGCAGCAGGGGCGCGCTGATGGCCTCGCTCAACCTCATGGTGCTGGTCTGTCTGGCCTATGTCGCGCTGCTGTTCATCGTGGCCTTCGCCGCCGACCGTCTGGCCGCCACCGGGCGCAGCACCTGGCTGCGCTCGCCGCTGGTCTACACGCTGTCGCTGTCGATCTACTGCACCGCCTGGACGTTTTACGGCGCGGTGGGCTACGCGGCGCGCTCCGGGCTGGAATATGTCACCATCTATCTCGGCCCGACGCTGGTCATGGTGGGCTGGTGGTGGGGGCTGCGCAAGCTGGTGCGGGTCGGCCGCAGCCAGCGGGTCACCTCGATCGCCGACCTGATCTCGTCGCGCTACGGCAAATCCAACCTGCTGGCGATCTGCGTCACCGTGCTCGCGGTGATCGGCATCACCCCCTATATCTCGTTGCAGCTGCAATCCATCACGCTCTCCTTCTCGATCTTCTTCGAGGAGGAGGCGGTGGGCAGCTACAGCGATGCCTCGGTGGTGTTCTGGGTGGCCGCCGGGCTGGCGGTCTTCGCCATCCTGTTCGGCACCCGCAACCTGGATGCCAACGAACGCCACCACGGCGTGGTCACCGCCATCGCGCTTGAGGCGGTGGTCAAGCTGGTGGCGCTGCTGGCGGTGGGGATCTTCGTGGTCTGGGGCCTGTCGGGCGGCGTCGCCGCGACCATGGCGCGGATCGACTCCTCTCCCATCGGGCAGTGGCAGGTCAACGGCAGCCGCTGGGCCACCATCACCTTTCTCGCCGTCGCGGCCTTCGTCTGCCTGCCGCGGATGTTCCAGGTGATGGTGGTCGAGAACGATGACGAACGCCACCTGCGCACCGCCGCCTGGGCCTTTCCGCTCTATCTGCTGCTGATCAGCCTCTTCGTGGTGCCGATCGCGGTGGTCGGGCTGGACGTGATGCCGGCCGGGGCCAATCCCGACATGTTCGTGCTGACGGTGCCGCTGGCGCAGGGCAAGGAGGCGCTGGCGATGCTCTCCTTCCTCGGCGGCTTCTCCTCGGCCACCTCGATGGTGATCGTCGCCGCCATGGCGCTGTCGACCATGGTGTCGAACCATGTGGTGATGCCGATCTGGCTGTCGGCGCAGGGCGACCGCGCCTCGGTCTCGGGCGATGTGCGCAACGTGATCCTGCTGGCGCGCCGGGTCTCGATCGCCGCGATCATGGCGCTGGGCTATTTCTATTTCCGCCTGTCGGGCGGCGGTTCGGCGCTGGCGGCGATCGGGCTGATCTCCTTCGCCGGCATCGCCCAGATCCTGCCGGCGCTGGTCGGCGGGCTGTTCTGGCGCGGCGCCACCCGCACCGGGGCGCTGGCCGGGCTGACGGTGGGCTTCGCGCTCTGGCTCTATACGCTGCTGCTGCCGCAGCTGGGCGGCGGGCTGATGCCCGAGACGGTGCTGCGCCACGGCCCCTTCGGCATCGGCTGGCTGCGGCCCGAGGCGCTGTTCGGGATCGAGGGGCTGGACCCCATCGTGCATTCGGTGATGTGGAGCATGGCGCTGAACGTGGGCGCCTTCTGCCTGGCCTCGGTGCTGAGCTTTCCCAGCCCGCTGGAGCGGTTGCAGGGGGCGCAATTCGTCAATGTCTTCGATCACTCCGCCGGCCCGCGCGGCTGGACCGGCTCGGTCGCGCAGAGCGAGGATCTGATGATCATGACCCAGCGCATCCTCGGCGCGCGGGAGGCGCAGGAACTGTTCCAGCGCGAGGCGGCGCTGCAGGGCGGGCGCGGCCATCTGCCGGAACCGACGCCGCTGTTTCTGGAGCGGCTGGAGCGCGAGCTGAGCGGGTCGGTCGGCGCCGCCGCGGCGCATGCGATGATCGGCCAGATCGTCGGCGGCTCCTCGGTCTCGGTCGAGGATCTGCTGGCGGTGGCGGACGAGAGCGCGCAGCTGATGGAATATTCCAGCCAGCTCGAGGTCAAATCGGCCGAACTGGCCCGCACCGCCAAGAAGCTGCGCGAGGCGAACGAGAAGCTGACCCAGATCTCGCTGCAAAAGGACGCCTTTCTGGGCCAGATCAGCCACGAGCTGCGCACGCCGATGACCTCGATCCGGGCGTTTTCCGAGATCCTGCGCGACGACGACGGGCTGACCACGCAGGAGAAGGTCCGCTACGCGACCATCATCCACGACGAGGCGCTGCGGCTGACCCGGCTGCTGAACGATCTGCTGGATCTGAGCGTGCTGGAGAACGGGCAGGTCAGCCTGAACCTGCGCGAGGGGCTGCTGTCGGACGTGCTGGACCGGGCGGTCTCGGCCGCGCTGGCGGGGGCGGAGCGGCGGTTGCTGGTGCGGCGGCGGCGGGTGACCGAGACGGTGCGGGTGCATTCCGATCTGGACCGGCTGGCGCAGGTCTTCATCAACCTGATCGCCAATGCGCAGAAATACTGCGACGCGTCCAACCCGGAGCTGACCATCTCGGTGCATGACGTCGGCGGGCAGGTGGTGGTGGATTTCGTCGACAACGGCAGCGGCATCCCCTCCGAAGCGCAGTCGACGGTGTTCGAGAAATTCGCGCGGGTGCATGCCGAACGCGCCGGCGGCGCCGGTCTGGGGCTGGCGATCTGCCGCGAGATCATGCAGCGGCTGGGCGGCGATATCCTCTATCTGCCGGGCCATTCGGGGGCGGCCTTCCGGGTCAGCCTGCCGCTGGCGGGGCAACAGGCGGCGGAGTAGGGCGGGACCCACTTCGCCCGGAATCAAGGCGCATAGCGCCGCCGGGCAGCGCCCGACCGCCCCCCGGGCGGGCGCTTCTGCAACGTCGGTGCGCTGAACTCAGGTGCGATGTGGCGGCGACCATAAAGGGACGGTCTCACAGCGCCGCAGCGCCCACCCGCGGCCGGGCGCTGCCCTTCGTTGCGCATCTGAGGTGCGGGCCGACGGCCCAGCCCGCCGCCACAGCCAAAGAAAAAGCGGCCCGAAGGCCGCTTTCCGGATCTCTCAGGTCGCCCGGATCAGCTGCGGGCGGCGGCCAGATGCTCCAGCATCGGGCGCAGGTGGTCGAGCTGGTAGCCCGCCGCGGCGGCCTTCTCCAGGATCTCGTCCACCGGCAGCGTGCCGGCCTGACCCAGCGCCCAGATCACCGTGCTGCGGGTGCCGGTGCGGCAATAGCCCAGCACCGGGCCGGTGGCATCGGCGATCGCCTCGACCTGACGGATGCCGTTGTCCGGCGTCAGCGTCTCCTGGTTCAGCGGCAGCGCGATGAAGGTGATCCCCACCGCCTCGGCGGCATCGCGGATCGCGGTGCAGCTCAGCTCGGGTCCCACCTCGGCGTCGGGGCGGTTGCAGATCACCGTGGTGAAGCCTGCCGCGGCGATCGCGGGCAGATCCTCGACCGCGATCTGCGGCGAAACGGCATAGCCGGGGGTGAGTGTGCGAATATCCATGACGGATCCTTACGCCGCCGCCGCGACCCTGTCCAGACCGCGCCCCACCGCCGGCGCCGCCCCCATGCCGGCCAGCATCGCCGCCATGAAGACCAGACCGCCGAGCCCGTTATAGGTGATCGAGGCCACCGCCGGTCCCGGGCAGAGCCCGGCCAGACCCCAGCCCATGCCGAACAGGACCGAGCCGACGATCAGCCGGTGATCCAGCTCGGGCCGGGGCAGGGCGGGAAACTCGCCGCCGACCAGCGGTTTGCGGCCGGGCGTCAGCCGCCAGGCGATGAACATCGGGATGATGGCGCCGCCCATGACGAAGGCCAGCGTCGGGTCCCAGTTGCCGAAGACGTCGAGCCAGCCCTGCACCTTGGTGGTGTCGGTCATGCCCGAGACGAACAGCCCGCCGCCGAACAGCGAACCGGCCAGAAGAGACAGCAGAATGCGCATCAGATCACCCCCAGCACATGACGGAACAGCGTCAGCATCAGGCCGCCGGCGATGATGTAGAAGACGGTGGCGACGATGCCCCGCAGCGACAGGCGCGAGATGCCGCAGACCCCGTGACCCGAGGTGCAGCCATTGGCGATCCGGGTGCCGACGCCCACCAGCAGGCCGGCGGCTATGATCACCCACCAGTTGTGGGTCAGATGGGTGTCGATCTCGACGTTATAGAGCGGCCAGAGGATCAGCGGCATGACCACCACGCCGAACAGGAACGCCACGCGCTCCCACAGGGTGGACCAGCCGCTGCCGTCCACCAGCCCCCCGATGATGCCCGAGGCGCCCATGATCCGCCCGTTGCCGAGCAGATAGACGGCGCCACCCGTCCCGATCAGCAAGCCGCCGACCAGGCCCCAGATCCAGTCTGTTTCCATGTGTTGTTCGTGTCCCTATTGCGTTCGCGCGTTGTGCCGGCGGGGTCTCTGTTGTCCCGGTCGCCGGGGTCCTGAATGCGGCGGGCCGCGTCAGCCCGCCGCGGTGAATGTCGCGGCGACAGGCTGTCAGAGCTTGTTCACCGGGATCTTGAGAAAGACGTCGCCCTGGTCGTCCGCCGGCGGCATCTGGCCGGCGCGCATGTTCACCTGCAGCGACGGCAGGATCAGCCGCGGCATCGCCAGGGTGGCGTCGCGGGCGTCGCGCATCGACACGAAATCCTCGATGCTCTTGCCGGCGCCGATATGGATGTTCAGCGCCTTCTGTTCGCCCACCGTGGTTTCCCAGGCGTATTCGTCGCGGCCCGGCGCCTTGTAGTCGTGCCCGACGAAGATGCGGGTCTCGTCCGGCAGCGACAGGATCTTCTGGATCGACTTGTAGAGCGTCTCGGACGAGCCGCCGGGGAAGTCGCAGCGCGCAGTACCGAAGTCGGGCATGAACAGCGTGTCGCCGACAAAGGCCGCATCGCCGATCACATAGGTCAGGCAGGCGGGCGTATGGCCGGGGGTGTGCAGCACGTCGCCGCGCATCTGCCCGATCATGAAGCTGTCGCCCTCCTTGAACAGGGCGTCGAACTGGCTGCCGTCCCGCTGGAATTCGGTGCCTTCGTTGAACACCTTGCCGAAGGTGTCCTGCACGATGGTGATATGGTCGCCGATGCCGATCTTGCCGCCGACCTTTTCCTGAATATAGGGCGCCGCCGACAGGTGGTCGGCGTGCACGTGGCTTTCCAGGATCCACTCCACGTTCAGGCCTTCTTCCTGCACATAGGCGATGATCTTGTCGGCCGACTGGGTGTCGGTGCGGCCCGAGGCGTTGTCGAAGTCCAGCACGCTGTCGATGATGGCGCAGGCCTTGCCGTGCGGCTCGCGGACGACATAGGACACCGTGAAGGTGGCTTCGTCGAAAAAGGCTTTCACAAAGGGGGTCATTGGGATCTCCATTGGTCTTTGATGAAAACATATAGGTTTAACGGAATATGTTGCAAGCGACTTGTGCCTTTCGCGGCGGGATCGGGCAAAGATTCCGGCGCGGTTCCGCGCAATCGCTGCCTCTCGGCGGGATACGCGGCAAACCGCGCGCGCCGGCGGGTCTTGATCGAAATCATATGCCCCGGTTTGTGCGGATGTTACATCCTGCCACTAAACGTGACTGCGGGAATCGATGTGAGGGAGGACATCATGACCAGACAGACGCTTGTTTCCGAGGCCGAGCAGCTGGAACAGAAGCTTGCCGGCGCCTGCGCCACCAGACGGCTTGAGATTCAGCCGCAGCTGAGCCTGGTGCTCGCCCGCCTGCAGGGCGATGGCCACAGGGTGCCGCAGCGGTTGCGCCGGCTTGAGGCCATGCTGACGCAGGAAGCGGTCGAGGCGCAGTTCGACAATATGCCGGTCTGAATGCCGGTCTGACGGCGACGCGGTTGCAGCGATAAGAACGGCGGGCGGCCGGTGATGGCCGCTCAGCCCAGGCCGCTCAACCCAGATAGGCGCCGAGCCCCACCAGCATCAGCCCCAGGATCGACAGCCCCAGCGCGCCCAGATTGATCGGCACCACCGATTGCAGCACCGCGCGCAGCTCGTCATCGGGCAGTTTCGCGCGCCGCGCCCGCACCACGCGGAAGATGCACCAGATCAGCCCGCACAGCCCCGCCAGCGACATGATCACGCCGGCCCAGATCATGATGTCGAACATGGTTCATCCCCTGGTTTCTATCGCGGCCAGCGGGTAGCGGATCGGCGCGCGGGGCGCAAGCCTGCGTCGCGGGTCCGGGCCGGTTGGGGGCCCTTTGCGGGCTCAGAGTTCGCCGGGGCGCCGCACATGGCGCATCCAGATGTCGGCGCCATGGCGGACCGCGTCATAGACGGCGCGGCCGGCGGCCTCGCCCTGGGCGGTGTGCAGCCCGGCATAGGGGGTGTCCCCCGCCGGTGCCGCCACCGCGATGCAATCGGTGCCGGTGCCGGTGGCTCGGCCGCCGGGCAGGTCGAGACCGCAGTCCATCACCGCCGCAGTGCGCGCCTGGGCGACGATCGACAGCGTCTCCAGCAGCGCCGCCTCGGTCAGCGGCAGATCCAGATGCAGGGCGACGTTGATGGTGCCCCAGTCCTTGCCGCTGCGGTCCAGCCGGGTGCCGACCCGTTCGGCATTGCTGAGCCCGGTGGTGGCCAGGCAGAAGGCGCGGACGCCCTCGACCTCGGCCTCTGCCGTCTCGAAGGCGTCGAGCGTGCGTGAGGTCAGCATCGCCACCGCGTCGTCGCAGCCGCGCGCGGCCAGCTCGGCGCGATACCAGGCCAGCACGTCCAGATCCTCGGGCAGATCGGCGTTGCGCACCTCGCGCCAGACGATCCGCCGGGCGGTGACCAGGCCGGGGCGGGTCAGCGACCAGCTCAGCACCCGGATCTCGGCGCCCAGGTCCAGCTCCAGCCAGGGCCGGTCCAGCGTCACCCTCATCGCGTCACGCTCATCGGCTGGAACACCGGGCCCTGCGGCGTCTCCTCGTAGAAGGCGGTGATGCCGAATACCCGGTCGATCAGATCGGGGCGCAGCACCTGCGCCGGCGGGCCATCGGCGGCGAGCCGGCCGCGCTCCATCATCATCAGCCTTGTGCAATGGCGCGCCGCCAGCCCCAGATCGTGAAGCGAGACGATGACCGAACGGCCCTCGCGCGCGAGGTCGGCGAAGACCTGCATGGTGGCGATCTGATGCGCCGGATCGAGCCCGGCGGTGGGTTCGTCGGCGATCAGCAGCGGGGTGTCCTGCGCCAGCGCGCGGGCGATCAGCACCTGCGCCTGCTCGCCGCCCGACAGCTGGGTGGCGATGCGGTGGCGATAGCTCTCCAGCCCCATGCGGGCGATGGCGGCGTCGATGGCGGTACGGTCGCGGTGACCCAGCCGGGCGCCGCGCGGCAGATGCGGGATGCGCCCCAGCGCGATCAGCCGTTCGACCGTCACCGGCCAGGCGATCTCGCGCGCCTGCGGCATCCAGGCGGCGGCGCGGGCGCGTTCGGCGGCGGGCAGGGCGGCCAGCGTGCTGTCGCCGCTGGCCGGCAGCAGGCCCAGGGCGCCGCGCAGCAGCGTGGTCTTGCCGGCGCCGTTGGGGCCGATCAGCCCGATGCATTCGCCGGCGCCCACGGTCAGGGTGATCCGGTCCACCACCGGACATTCGCCGCGGCGCAGGGTCAGGTCGCGCAGGGTCAGCAGGCTCATGCCATCTCCCTCCGGGTGCGGAAGATCAGATGCAGGAACAGCGGCGCGCCGACCAGCGCCATCAGCACGCCCAGCTTGAGGTCGCGGTCGGGCAGCAGCAGCCGCACCGCGATATCGGCGGCCAGCACCATCGCCGCGCCGCCCAGCCCGGAGGCCCAGAGCAGCGCCGAGGGGCGTCCGCCGACCGCCCGGCGCAGCAGATGCGGCACCACCAGTCCGACGAAGCCGATGGCGCCGGCCACGGCGGTGGCGGCGCCGACCGCGGCGGCGGTGCCGAGGATCAGCCGCAGCCGCACCGCGGTCAGGTTCACCCCCATCGCCTGCGCCGCATCCTCGCCCAGCGTCAGCGCGTCGAGCCCGCGGCCGAGACCGGCCAGCAGCAGCGCGCCGATCGCCATGAAGGGCGCCGCCAGCGCCACATGGGTCAGCGAGCGGTCGGCCAGCGATCCCATCATCCAGAACACGATATCGGCGGCGGCGAAGGGGTTGGGCGAGAGGTTCAGCACCAGCGAGGTCAGCGCGCCGGTCAGCGCCGAAATGGCGATACCGGCGAGGATCAGGGTGATCGACGATCCGCGCGGCCCGGCCAGAACCAGGATCAGCAGCACCGCCAGCACCGACATGCCGAGCGCGGCGAGCGGCAGCGCCAGCGGGAACAGCAGGCTCAGCCCGGTCTGGATCGCCAGCACCGCCCCCAGCGCCGCGGCGCCGGAGACGCCGATCAGCCCGGGCTCGGCCAGCGGGTTGCGCAGATAGCCCTGCATCGCCGCCCCCGACAGCCCCAGCGCGGCGCCGATCATCGCCGCCAGCAGGGCGCGCGGCAGGCGGATCTCGCGCATCACCACGGCGACGGGGGTGCCGTCGTCGACCAGCAGCGCCCGCAGGCCCTGGCCCGGCGGCACGGCGGCGAAGCCGGTCACCAGCGACAGCAGGAACAGCGCGACCACCAGCAGCGACAGCCCGAGTGCCAGTCTCATTTCCCGCCCTCCAGCGACAGGCGCAGATCGCGCATCTTCTCCACCGCCGACAGCACCATCGGCGTGCCGCAGATCCAGTCGCGGTCGGTCAGCGTACCGGCCACCCGGGTGCCCGACAGCGCCCGCAGCGCGGGGTGGCGCAGCACCTCCTCGGCGCGGGCCTGACCGGGATAGTCCTTGCCCTCGACGATCACCTCGGGCGCCAGCAGGATCAGCTGCTCCAGCGGCAGCGTGCCGCCGAATTGGACGCCGGCCTCGGTGGCGATATTGTCGAAGCCGCCGGCGCGCAGGATGTCGCCGGCCAGCGTGCGGTCGCCGACCGAATAGCCGTTGACGTAATAGAGCGCGGCGCGCGGCCGCCGGGCGGGGGGGCGGCTCAGCTCAGCCAGATCGGCGCGGAACCGCGCGATCATCTGCGCCGCTTCGGCCTCGCGCCCCAGCGCCCGGCCCATCTGGGCAATGCGCTCGGGCACCTCCGCCAGCGATGTGGCGGGGGCGAACTGTTCGACCCGCACCCCCAGATCGCGCAGCATCTGCACCGTGGCGGCCGAGGTGAAGGTGCCGGCCAGCACCAGATCGGGGTGCAGCAGATAGACCTCCTCGGCGCCCGAGCCATTGGTGGGATAGGCCCGCGCCGCTGCCGCCATCGAAGAGCTGTCGGCATCGTGAGACAGTTTCGAGACCGAGACCAGCTGCCCCGGCGCCGCCAGCATCAGGGCCAGCTGATCGGTGCAGAGGTTGACCGACACCACCCGTTGCGGGGCGGGGCCGGCCGGTTCGGCCCGGGCCGCCGCGCCGGTCAGCACCAGCGCGGCA
>JBFXGQ010000058.1:0-13412 GCA_050177915.1 Pseudodonghicola sp.
GAGACCGCCTCCTACTGGACCGCGCAGCTGGGCACCATCGCCAGGATCGAGGCGCCCGACGATCACACCGTGACGGTCGAGCTCGAGGCGCCGCATACCGCCTTTCTCGCCGCGCTGGCCCACATCACCGCCGCGATCCTGCCGATCAAGGAACTGGAAGAAGGCAGCTTCGATCCCACCTCGCAGCTGCTGGGCTCCGGCCCCTATTTGGTGGCCGAGCACAAGCAGGACGAAAGCTGGACGCTGGTCAGGAACCCGCACTACTGGCGCACGGATATGGCCGCGCCCGAGACGCTGAGCGCGCCGATCATCCCCGACGATTCCGCCCGCATGGCGGCGCTGCGCGACGGCCGGATCGACTTCACCACCTTCTCCAACCCCGATGTGGCGCTGATGCTGTCGCGCGACGCCACTATCGAGGTCTTTCCGCAGCAGACCACCAATTACTACCGGATGGACGTGAACGCGCTGAGCGAGGCCTCGGCGTTCCACGACAAGCGGGTGCGGCAGGCGTTCAACCTGGCGCTCGACCGCGATGCGATCAACGATCTGGTGTTCGCCGGCTCCACCACGGTGGACTATCCGGTGCCCGCCGCCTTCGGGAAGGACGCCTGCAGGAACACCCCCACCTACGCGCTGTCGCGGGAGGAGCGTCTGGCCAGGGCCAAGGCTTTGCTGGCCGAGGCCGGCATGACCGCACCGGCGATCACCATCATGGCGACCTCGGCCGATCCGGTCTATGGCCGCATCGCCCAGGTGGCGCAGCAGAGCGTCGCCGAGGCCGGCTTCAAGGCCGAGATCGTGCAGCCGCCGATGGCCGAATACCTCGACAAGGTGTTCACCAAGGGCGAGTTCGACGTCTCGCTGTCGTGGCTGGCGGGCTATACCGATCCGACCATGGTGATCGCCTGGTGGAACCCGAACTTCGCCATCTGGAACCAGTCCTTCCAGGAGGATGTGCCGGCGCTGGATCAGGCCCTGGCCGAGGTGAAATCGCTGCCCGCCGGCGCCCCGCGCGACGGCAAGCTGATCGAGATCTGCGACATGATTGACGACGGCGCCAACCTGCTCGCGCTGGTCAGCCGCACCGATTACATCGCCTACCGCAAGGACAAGATCGAGGTGAAGGCGGCGCCCCGCTCGGGCTCGTCGAACACCTTCCAATATGTCTACGACTACTAATCGCTTGATTGAGCGCAGGTGAAGCAGGCGCGCGGGCGGTCGGTTCGGCCGCCCGCGCAACCCCTGCGCAGACAGGCAGAGACATGCGTATCCTCCTCTACTTCCTACCGAAACTGGCTATTGCCGCGATCACCATGCTGGGGGTGTCGGTGCTGGTTTTCCTGTCGCTGCGGATGATCCCGGGCGGCTATGCCGATGTGCTGCTCGGCCCCTTTGTGACGCCCGAGGCGCGCGGGGCGATCGCGGTGCGCTACGGGCTCGATCAGCCGCTGGCGGTGCAATATCTGAACTGGCTGGGCGCGCTGTTCCAGGGCGATCTGGGGGTGTCGATGGTCACCCGCGCGCCGGTGCTGGACGAATTCCTCCGCCGCGCCCCGGTGACGCTGGAGCTGGCGCTGCTGGCGCTGGTGATGGCGCTGGCCGGCGGTCTGCCGCTGGGTATCCTGGCCGGCACCGTGGCGCCCGGGCACCGCGGCGGCGTGGTCGCACGACTGATCGGCGCGCTGGGCGCCAGCGTGCCCGATTTCGTGCTGGGCAGCCTGTTGATCTTCGTCTTCTCGGTCTGGTCGCTCTGGCTGCGGGTCGGCGGCTATGTGAGCCTTGTCGACGATCCGCTGGGCAATCTGCGCAGCATGCTGCTGCCGGCCCTCACGCTGTCGCTCTTCGGCATCGCGCTGGTGCTGCGCACCACCCGCGACGCGGTGCTGCGGGTGATGACCGAGGGCTATATCACCACCGCGCTCGCCCGCGGCGAACGGCCCCGCGACATCATCCGGCTGCATGTGCTGCGCAATGCGGCGATCCCGGTGGTGACCGTGGTCACCACCTATTTCGGCTTCCTGCTGGGCGGCGCCGTGGTGGTCGAGGTGCTGTTCTCGATCCCCGGTTTCGGCTTCTACATCTACTCGGGGCTGGAGAATCGCGACTATGCCATCGTCCAGGCGGGCGTGCTGATCGCGGCGGCGGTCTTCGTCACCATCAACATGCTGGCCGATCTGGCCTATGCGCTGATCGACCCGCGCGTCGGCAGCGGCCGGGGGTGAGGGCGCCATGAAATCTCTCTCTTCGATGCTCAGAACTCTCTGGCAGCGGGACCGGCTGTCGCTGTTCGGTCTCAGCCTGCTGGTCTTCCTGATCCTGCTCGGGCTGATCGGCCCCTATCTGCCGCTGGGCGACCCGATGAAGATCGGCGCCGGCCCGCGCCTGTCGCCGCCCAGCCGGGCCTTTCCCTTCGGCACCGACGAACTGGGCCGGTCGTTCCTGCCCCGGGTGGTCGAGGGCATTCGCGCCACCTTTCTGCTGTCGGCGGTGGCGGTGATCATCACCGCTGTGCTCGGCACGCTGCTCGGCATGGTCTCGGGCTTCTTCCGCGGCTTTCCCGATCAGCTGGTGGCGCGGGGGGCGGATATCCTGTTTGCCTTTCCGGCGATCCTGGCGGGGCTGCTGATCGCGGCGGTGATGGGGCCGGGGCAGATCTCGGCCATCGCGGTGATCTCGGTCGCCACGCTGCCGCTGTTCATCCGGGTGGTGCGGGCGGTGACCATGGGGCTGGCCGCGCGCGGCTTCATCGTGGCGGCGCAGGTCGCCGGCGCCTCTCCCTGGCGGGTGATGCTGGTGCATATCCTGCCCAATATCGTCGGCGCGGTGATCGTGCAGCTGACCTATGCGCTGTCGATCGGCATGATCATCGAAAGCGCGCTCAGCTTCCTCGGCCTCGGGGTGCAGCCGCCCTATGCCTCGCTCGGCTCGCTGCTCAGGCAGGGCAGTTCCTATCTCACCTTCGCGCCCTGGCTGGTGCTGTCCTCTGGTGCGGTACTGTCGGCGGCGATCATGGCCGTGAACCTGACCGGCGACGCCGCCCGCGACGCGCTGGAACCGCTGAAGGGACGGTCCCTGACATGAGCGATATCGTAGCTTGCGAGAACCTGGTGGTGACTTATCAGGCCGCGCACGGCCCGGTGCGGGCGCTGGATGGAGTCGACCTGACGGTGGCCGAGGGCGAGACGCTGGCCATCGTCGGCGAAAGCGGCTCCGGCAAGACCACGCTGGGCATGGCGATGGGTCGGCTGCTGCCGGCCGAGGCGACGCGCGGCGACGGCCGGCTGGATGTCGCCGGCCAGCCGGTCTTCGACATCGGCCCGACCGATCTGCGGGGGCTGCGCCGCGACGTGCTGGGCTTCGTGTTCCAGAACCCGATGGTGGCGCTCGACCCCACCATGCGGATCGGCCGTCAGGTCGCCCGCGCCATGGGGCACCGGGCCAAGTCCGACGAGATCCACGCGCTGCTCAGGCGGGCCGAGCTGGACGATCCGGCGCGGGTGGCGGCGAGCTTTCCGCATCAGCTCTCGGGCGGCATGGCGCAGCGGGTGGTGGTGGCGATGGCGATCGCCCGCAGCCCCCGCCTGCTGATCGCGGATGAACCCACCGCCTCGCTCGACGCCTCGATCCGCGACAGGGTGATGGCGACGCTCTGCCGGCTGCGCGACGAGACCGGCGCCAGCCTGGTGATCCTGTCGCATGACGTCCATATGGTCGCCCGCCACGCCGACCGGGTGGCGGTGATGTACGGCGGCCGCATCGTCGAGCTGGGCGCGACCGCCCGGGTGCTGGGCGCCGCCGCGCATCCCTATACCCGCGCGCTGCTCAGGGCGGCGGCGGGGCATGAACGCCCCGGCGACTGGCTGGCCCCGATCCCCGGCACGCCGCCGCTGCTGACGGCGCGCTGTGCCGCCTGTTCGTTCGAACCGCGCTGCGCCCTGTCGCGCGACATCTGCCGCACCACCCGCCCCGAGCCGCGCGCGGTGGACGGGCGCGACGTGCTCTGCCTGCTGGCCGGGACCGACGCAGACTGCAAGGAGGCCGCGCAATGACCGGACCCACGCCCCCCGTCGTCGATCTGGACCGCATCACCGTCACCTACGGCAGCGGCCCGTTCCGCCGCGGCGGCTTTCAGGCGGTCAAGGGCATCAGCCTGCAGATCGCGTCCGGCGAGACCGTCGGGCTCGTGGGCGAAAGCGGATCGGGCAAGACCACGCTGGGCCGCGTCTGCCTGGGCCTGCAGGCGCCGAGCGCCGGCGAGATGCGCTTTTGCGGCACGCCCTTCGGCAGCCTGCGGCGGCGCCGCGGCCAGCTGTCGGTGGTGCTCCAGCATCCCGAATGGGCGCTGAACCCGCGGCTGAAATGCGGCCGGTCGGTCGAGGAGCCGCTGGTGATCCTCGGCACCCCCGCGGCCGAGCGGCGCGACCGGGTGGCGGCGATGCTGGAAAACGTCGGGCTGGGCGCCAGCTTTGCCGACCGTTACCCCGGGCAGCTCTCCGGCGGCCAGCGGCAGCGGGTGGCGATCGCGCGGGCCCTGATCACCGAGCCGCGCTTCATCGTCTTCGACGAGGCGGTCTCGGCGCTCGACGTCTCGGTGCAGGCGCAGGTGCTGAACCTGATCCGCGAGCTGCAGGGGCAGCACGGCTTCGGCGCGCTCTTCATCTCGCACGATCTGGCGGCGACCCGCTATCTCTGCCACCGGATCGCGGTGATGTATCAGGGCGAATTCGTCGAGGTGGCCGGGGCCGAGCGGTTCTATGGCGAGCCGGAGCATCCCTACAGCCGCAAGCTGATGGCGGCGATCTGATGGCCGGGCGTCCTCTGGTTCTGGCGCTGATCTGCGCCCTGTGCCTCGGCACCGCCGCGCGCGGCCAGGCCGAAGAAGGCGCCCCCGAGGCGGCGGAGGTCCGGCGCACCTGGGACGCGGCGCTGGTCTTCGCCCCGGCCGCGACACCGGCGGGTTATCGCAGGCTGACCACGGCGGAACTGGCCGGGGCGCTGGACACCGCCGCGCCGCGGGCGCTGGTGGTCTATGCCCATGGCTGTGACGGGCTGTCCGACATCTCCTCGTCGACCGGGCGGTTCCTGGCCCAGGCCGGCTTTCTGGTCGTCGCCCCCGACAGTTACGCCCGCGCCGAGAAACCGGTCAGCTGCGACCCCGGCATCCCGCGCGGCGGCCTGCATCGCGCGGTGCTGGGCTGGCGGCAGGCCGAGATGCGCTTTGCCGCCGAGCGGCTGCGCGCGCTGGCCCCCGATCTGCCGCTGGTGTTGATGGGCCAGTCCGAGGGCGCCATCACCACGGCGACGATCCGCGATCTGCCGGCCGCCGCCCGGGTGATCGAAGGCTGGACCTGCCACGCCGGCTGGCCGGAGTACCGCGGGCTGGACGCGCCGGCAGATCAGCCGGTGCTGAGCCTGTTGGGCGAAAACGACCCGTGGTTCCGCGCGCCGGCGCTGCACGGCGACTGCGGCGCCTTCATGACCGGGCCGGCGCACCGCTCGATCGTCTATCGCGCGCCTGCAGCGCGGGCGCGCAAACACTGGCTCTCGGGGGATGCCGCCGTTCAGGCCGAGATCGTCCAATTCCTTCTCTCAACGACCAAGAGGCCGTGACATGCTGACCCCCGAAACCCGCGCCGCGCTGACCGATGCGGTCGATCAGGGCTTTGACGCGCAACTGGCGCTGACCGCCGATCTGGTGCGCTTCCCCTCCACCCGGGGCAGCGAGGCCGCCGCACAGGATTTCATGGCCGAGCAGATGCGCAAGCGCGGTCTTTCGGTCGACCGCTTCCGGGTCGATCTGGACGAGATACGGCATCTGCCCGGCTTCTCGCCGGCGCATGTGAGCTATGACAACGCCTGGAACGTCGTCGGCACCTATCGCGCCGATGCCCCCAAGGGCCGCTCGCTGATCCTGAACGGCCATATCGACGTGGTGCCCGCCGGGCCGCTCGACATGTGGACCACGCCGCCGTTCGAGCCGCGGATCGAGGGTGGCTGGCTCTACGGGCGCGGCGGCGGCGACATGAAGGCGGGGCAGGTGGCCTGCCTCGCCGCGCTGGATGCCATTGGCCGCGCCGGGTTCAGGCCGGCCGCCGATATCATCGTCCAGAGCGTGGTCGAGGAGGAATGCACCGGAAACGGCGCGCTGGCCTGTCTGGCCAAGGGTTATCGCGCCGAGGCGGTGCTGATCCCCGAGCCGCTGCACGATTGCCTGATCCGGGCGCAGCTGGGCGTGCTGTGGTTCAAGGTCGAGGTGCGCGGCCTGCCGGTCCATGCCTCGGACGCGACCGAGGGGGCCAATGCCATCGAGGCCGCCTATGAGCTGATGCGTGCCCTGCGCGGGCTGGAGGCGCGGTGGAACGCGCGCAAATGCGATCACGCCCATTACGAGGACAGCCCGCATCCGATCAACATGAACGTCGGCCGCATCGAGGGCGGCGACTGGGCCTCGAGCGTGCCGGCCTGGTGCGCCTTCGAGGTGCGGATCGCCATCTATCCCGACCAGACCATCGCCGAGGCCAAGCGCGAGATCGAGGAGGTCCTGCGCGAGGCCGCCCGCGGCACCGCCTTCCTGCGCAACACGCCGCCCGAGGTCAGCTATCACGGCTTCGAGGCCGAGGGCTATGTGCTGAAGGATGCCGAAGAACCGGTGGGCGTGCTGGCCGGGGCGCATCGCGCCGTCTTCGGCTCCGATCTGGAAGAGGTCGCCTCGACCGCCACCACCGACGCGCGGTTCTTCGGCCTCTATGGCAAGATGCCGGCGCTGGTCTACGGGCCGGTGGCGGAATCGACCCATGGGTTCGACGAAAGGGTCAGCCTCGGCTCGCTCGGCAATGTGACCAAGGCGATGACGCTGTTCATCGCCGAGTGGTGCGGGCTGGAGCCCTTGGGCTGATCCGGCGCCGAAGCGCATTGCGGCCGCGTCTGTGCCTGTCGTAAGTCTTGCGGGTCATCGCAAGCGAGGAAATCGGCATGTCGGACCTGGACGGAGTTTCGGATGACCCGCGTTTGGACCGGCAGTTCGTCGGTGCGCTGGCGCGCGGGCTCGACATCCTGCAATGCTACCGTCCGCAGGACCGCGACCTGAGCCATCAGGAGATCGTGACGCGCACCGGCTTGCCGAAATCGACCGTCACCCGGCTGATCTTCACCCTCGGTCACCTGGGGTTTCTGCAGCAGGTCGAGGAGAGCGGCCGCTATCGCATGGGGCCTGCCGTGCTCAAGCTCGGCTATGCCTTCCTGGCCAATCTCGACATCCGGCGGCGGGCGCAGCCGCCGATGCAGGAGCTGGCCGATTATTGCGGCGTCTCGGTCGGGCTGGGCCTGCGCGAGGGGCCCGAGATGGTCTATGTCGAATGCTGCCGCGGCATGGCGCCGGTGACCCTGCGGCTGGGCGTCGGCGCGCGGATCGACCTGTTCCGCTCGATCATGGGGCGGGCCTGGCTGGCCAGCCGGTCCGAGGAGGAGGCGGCGCAGATCGCCGCGGTGCTGCCCGCGGCCGAGCGGGAGGTCGCACTGACCCGGGTGCGCCGCGCGTCGGAGCAGATCGGCCGCGACGGCTTTTGCCGCAACCGCGGCGAATGGGTCGAGGGGGTCAATTCGGTGGGCGCGCCGCTGATGCTGACCGACGGGCACACGGTGATGGCGCTGAATTGCGGCGGCCCGGAGCAGGTGGTGACGCCCGACTGGATGGAGCGCGAGATCGGGCCGCGGCTGGCGGCGCTGGCGGCCGAGCTGTCGGTGCTGTCGCCACAGGATCTGGTGCGGCAGGTGCGGACCCTGCCGTCGCTCTAGCGGCAGGCTAGTCTTCCGGCGAGCGGCGCGGCTGCTGCCGGGTCTCGCTGGGCGTGCGTCCGAACTTCGCCCGATAGTGCCGGCTGAACTGCGCCTGATCGGAAAAGCCCCAGCGATAGGCGATCTGCGCGATGGGCTCGGCCGGGCCGGCGCGGCGCAGATCCTCGTCGCAATGCACCAGCCGGCAGTCGCGGATATAGCCGGTGACCGACCGCCCGGTCTCGGCGAACAGCCGTTGCAGATAGCGCAGCGAGATGCCGCAGGCCTGCGCCACCGTGCCGGGCGACAGCTCCGGATCCTTCAGCCCGGCGCGGATGATCTGTTCGGCCCTCTGCAGATGCGCCTGCCGCACCGCCGTCTCGGAACTGCCGAGCGCGCGTTCGTCCGCCCGCAGCGCCAGGCACAGGACCTCGATCAGATGGGTGCCGGCCGCCTCGCGCGCCGGGCCGGTCATGTCGGCGGCATGGTCGATGGCGGCGCGCAGGCTCGACAGGAAATAGGAGGCGAGGCCGGAACGCGCATCGACGCTGAGGCCGAGGAACCTCTCGGCCCCGCCGATGCGGGCGCGCACGCTGTCGCGCGGCACCTTGACCACCCATTGCACGTCCGGCCGGTCGTGCCAGTATTCATAGGGCGCGTCGCTGCGTTCGATCACGAAGCCGCCGGGCCGGCACAGCGCCTGGCTGGCATTCTGCCGGAAGGTCACCGCCGCGGCGCCGGGCACCGAGATCAGCAGTGAGCTTTCCTTTTCGTCGCGCAGGTGGCGCGGGGTGCGGCGGTAGAGCACCGCGTCGCAGGCGATCCGCGTGGCACTGATCGGCCCCAGCGGCCAGATGTCGAGCGCGCCGTTGAAGCCGGTGCGGTCGTGGCAGTCGATGTCGAGCGGGAAATAGGCGGCCGAGACCCTGTCCCGCCAGCCATCCGCGCCGCCGCGCTGCCTCCGATCGCCCGCCGTTGTCCTCATGCGCTTCCTTCCCCTTTCGGGCCTGCCCGCTGGCGCCAGCCTATCATGAAACGCGGCGCGGGGCAGGCCCTCTGCGCGCCGGGGCGGGGCAATCGGCGCGGCACGGCGCATAGCGACAAGGAATTGTGCAGATTTCGACAAGGCGGGGTGGCGCCGGCGGATCAGGATGGGGCGGAACAGGCGGGCCGCGTCCCGCCACGGATCACCGAACGAGTTGCCATGACGATTGCCCCCTTTCTTCCGCCGATGGTCCTGCCCACCACCGTCGAGGCCGCGCTTGAGGCGCTGGGCCGCGCCGGTTCGGACGCCGCCTCTGGCGCCCTGCCGCTGGCCGGTGGCACCTGGCTGATGCGGGCGCCCTTGCGGCACGAGGCGCGGGCCGAAACCTATGTCTCGCTGTCGCGGGTCGCCGGCTTCGACAGGCTGGAGATCGGCGTCGACCGGATCGCGATCGGTCCGCTGGCGACCCATGACCGGCTGGCCCGGGCGCTGCCTGCCGACCCCGATCTGCGGGCGCTGGTACAGGCGGCGGGCGCTTCGGCCAATCCCGGCGTACGGCGGCTGGCCACCATCGGCGGCAATCTCTGCGCCGTGGCCTTCGCCGCCTCCGACTTCGCGCCGGCGCTGCTGGCCCTCGATGCGCGCGTCGAGCTGCGCAGCGCCGCCGGGGTCGAGGACCTCTCGGTCACCGAATTCATGACCCGCCGCAGCCAGCACAGCCAGCCCTGGCTGCTTTGCGCCATCACGGTGCCGCGCGGCGGCCGTCTCAGCGCCCATGTACGCCTGCCGATGCGCCGGGCGGGCGATTACCCCTGTGCCATCGTCAGTGTCTCGGCGGTGCTGGGCGCGGGGCTGATCCGCGACGCCCGCATCGCCGTCGGCGCGGTCGAGGCCGCGGCCCGCCGCTGGCCCGGTCTTGAGGCGGCGGTGGAGGGCCAGGCGCTCCGCCCCGAGGAGATCGAGGCACTGGCCCGCGCGCGGCTGGCGGATTTCGCCCCGCGCGACGCGGTGGACGCGCCCGGTTGGTATCGCACCGCCGTGCTGCCGGCCCTGGTCCGGCGCGCCTTCGACAGCCTGCTTGCCCAGAGAGGGACCCGATGACCATCGAGCTGACCGTGAACGGCGAGACCCGCCGCCTTGCCGCCGATCCCCGCACGCCGCTGCTGGACGTGCTGCGCGACGACCTGCGGCTGACCGGCGCCAAGGCGGTCTGCCGCGAGGGCTTCTGCGGCGCCTGCACCGTGCATCTGGACGGCGAGCCGGTGCCGGCCTGCCTGCTGCCCGTCGGTACGCTGGCGGGGCGTGAGATCGTCACCATCGAGGGGCTCACGCCGCCCGGCACGCTGGACCCGGTGCAGCAGGCCTTTGTCGATCACGACGTGGTGCAATGCGGCATGTGTTTTCCCGGCATGGTGATGGTGCTGAGCAAGTTTCTCGAGCAGAACCCGACCCCCGATCGGGCGCAGGTCAAGGCCGCCATGGTGGGCAATACCTGCCGCTGCACCGGCTACGAGCGTATCGTCGACGCCGTGTTGTCGCTGCAGCCCGCGGCAGAGGTCGCCAGCCGATGAACGCGCGAACCGATCCGAAAGCCACCACCCCGAAAGCCGTCGATCCGAAGGCCGCCGTGATGGACCTGCCGCGCCGCGACGCGCGCGACAAGCTGACCGGGCACACCCGCTATACCACCGACCGGGCCGGGCCGGAGGCGCTGCATGCGGTGCTGGTGCGATCGCGGACCGCCAGCGCGCGGCTGCTGAACATCGACCTCTCCGGCGCGCTGGCGATGCCGGGGGTGCGGGCGGTGGCCACCGCCGCGGATGCGCCGGGGCTGCATGGCATCGGCATCGCCGATCATCCGCTCTTTGCCTGCGACATGATCCGCTATCATGGCGAACCGCTGGCCGCCATCGCCGCCGATACGCTGGAGATCGCCCGCGCCGCCGCCGAGGCGGTGCAGGTCGAGGTCGAGGAGCTGCCCAGGCTCCTGACCATGGCCGAGGCGCTGGCCGAGGGCGCGCCGCTGATCCATCCGGACTGGCGCAGCTACGAACTGCTGCGCGAGGGCGCGCCGCGCGGCGGCAATGTCGCCTGGGAGGCGCATGTGAACCGCGGCGATACCGCCGCCGCCTTCGCCCGCCCGGATGTCACGGTCATCGACGACTGTTTCCGCGTCGGACGGCAGAGCCATGTGCCCTTCGAGCCGCGCTGTGCCATCGCCAGTTACGAGGACGGCCGGCTGCATATCGAGACCTCGACCCAGGTGCCCTGGACGGTGCGCGACGTGACCGCAAGGATCCTCGGGATCCCGGCGGCGCGGGTGCGGGTGACGGTGCCGGCGGTGGGCGGCGGTTTCGGCGTCAAGTTCGACTGCACCATCGAGCCGGTCGCCGCGATCCTGGCGATGAAGACCGGCCGCCGCGTCTCCATCGTCAATTCGCGCGAGGAGGAGAGCCTGACCTGCCTGTGCCGCGAGAATGCCGAGATCCGCATCCGTTCCGCCGTGACCGCGGCGGGAGAGATCGTCGGGCGCGAGGCGACGGTGCTGATGGACTGCGGCGCCTACGGCGGCGAACAGGTGTTCCTGACCACGATGACGGCGCATACGCTGGGCGGCAACTACCGGCTGGGGTCGGTGCGGCTGAACAGCCGTGCGGTCTATACCAACACCGCCCCCAACGGCGCCTTCCGCGCCTGCAACGGGGTCTACAACACCTTCTTCCTCGAACGGCACACCGACAATATCTGTGCCGCCATCGGCATGGACCGGATGGAGTTCCGCCGCCGCAACGTGCTGGGCGACGGCGATCTGGGCGCCACCGGCCAGGTGTTCCGGGGCGAGGTGCTGCGGCCGATGCTGGCGCGGATGGAGGCGCTTTGTGCCGCCGGCCCCGACCGGCGCGAGGCGGCCGGTCATCGTCTCTATGGCCGGGCGACCACGGTGGGCACCTGGTTCGTCTTCGTCGGCCCCTCGGCGGCGACGATCAACCTGAATTCCGACGGCAGCGCCACGCTGGTCACCTCGGGCGTCGAGATCGGCTCGGGCACCATGGTGCAGGCGCTGCCGCAGATCGTGGCGGCGCAGCTGGGGCTGGACCCGGCGCAGGTGATCGTCAAGACCGCCGACACCGATGCCGCCGGCCGCGATCTGGGCGTCGGCGGCGGCCGCACCACGGTTTCCATCGGGGCCGCCAGCAAGATGGCGGCGGAGAAGATCCGCGCGCAGGTGCTGGAGATCGCCTCCGAGATGCTGCAGACCGCGCCGGCCGATCTGGTGCTGACCGGCGGTCGGGTCGAGATCGCCGGCCGCCCCGGCACCGGCATGCCGATCCAGCAGGTGGTGCAGCGCGCCGAGGCCCTGTCGGGTCCGGTCGCCGCCACCGGCAATTTCACGGCGCCGGGCGTCGCCGCGCTGCCGGGCTGCGCCGCGGGCCATTTCCTCGAGGCCATCGATATCCCGATCTTCGCGGTTCACGATTGCGAGGTGGCGGTCGACCCCGACACCGGCCATGTCGAGGTGCTGAGCTATCGGGTGGTGCAGGACGTCGGTCTGGCGCTGAACCCGCGCGCCATCCGCGGCCAGATCCAGGGCGGCGTGGTGCAGGGGCTGGGCTATGCGCTGCACGAGCAGATCAGCATCGACGCCGCGGGCTGCATGGAGCAGCCGGGGTTCGAGCAGTATCTGCTGCCGCTGGCCACCGATGTGGTGCCGGTGGAGGTGGAGCTTTTCGAGGGCGCGCCGTCGGTCGGGCCGCTGGGGACCAAGGGCGCGGGCGAGGTGCCGATCCTGAACGTCGGCGCCACCGTCGCCTGTGCAGTGGCCCGCGCCACCGGCTGCGATCCGCGGCAGCTGCCGCTGACCCCGCCACGGGTTCTGGGGCTGTTGCAGGGTCGGGAGCAGGGGATGGAGCACGACCATATCGACCCGGACTGGCAGGCCAATATCAGTCTCTGATCCGGGCCTTTGCCCTCAGCCCAAGCCGCAGGCGCCGTCGCGGAGCGTGTCGTCGCGGCGGCAGGCAAAGCTTGCCAGGGGCGGGCGAAGTTTCGATACTGCCGGGATCCTGACCCCGGGCGGAGCGGCGCCGTTGCAGCTGACAGAGGAAGAGACCAGGCTGATCTTTTCGATCATGCAGGACCTGAGCGGCGATTTCATGCACGCCGAGGTGCGCCAGCGTGTCGGCCGCAAGCTGCTCGACCTGCTCGGGGCCGATTACTTCGCCTCCTACGTCTGGGACGAGGCGGTGCAGCGCTTCGTCTCCTGCGTGCAGATCAACATGACCGACGAGAACCTGAAGGCCTACGAGACCTATTATCAGTTCCGCGACCCGATCACCCCCACCTTGCAGAAACGCCGCCGCGCCACCCCGGTCAGCCAGATCATGCACCACGACCGGCTGGTGCGGACCGAGTTCTTCAACGATTTCCTCAAGCGGGACGGGCTCTGTTACGGCATCAACTATTTCGCCTATGACCGCGGCGACAATATCGGCGACCTGCGGATCTGGCGCGGCGCCGGGGGCGAGGATTTCTCGCTCCGCGACGCCCAGATCGTCGACGCCATCGGCCCCAGTTTCGTCAATGCGCTGATCCGGGCCAGGACGGTCGAGGACAGCCGGCGCGCGCTCAGGTTCCAGCAGATCCGCGGCGA
>JBFXGQ010000059.1:0-13351 GCA_050177915.1 Pseudodonghicola sp.
TGCTCTGCTCTAGAGTATCGGTTGATCGTATTTCAACAGGCCGGACCTGCGCCGGGTCATGGCCACAGGCCCGACCGGCCGGTGCGGCAACTGCTATTGGTGAGGATTAAGAGATGTTGAAACGGAACCTTTGCGCCTCGTTCGCCGCGGCCAGCATGATCGTGGCCGGCGTCGGGCGCGCCGAAGCGAACGATGCCACCTCCCTGATCGGGGGGGCGATCCTGGGCGGGATCATCGTCAACGAGATGAACAAGAACAAGCAGCGCCAGCAGACCACGACGCAGCGCAGCAGAACCGTCTACTCGTCGCAGCGCGAGGCCAACCGCCAGGTGCAGGTGGCGCTGAACTACTTCGGCTACAACGTCGGCGCCCCCGATGGCGTCCTGGGCCGCAACAGCCGCTACGGCATCCGCCGCTATCAGGCCGATATGGGCTATGTGGTGGACGGCTATCTCGACCCGCACGAACAGGACTTCCTGCTGGCCAGCTATCAGCGCGCGCTCGCCAGCGCCCATATGGCGCCCTACAACCAGATCGTGGCGACTCAGGGGCAGGCCGGGCTGCTGCGCACCTATCGCAACGAACAGCTGGGCATCGCCACGCCGCAGACCCAGCCGCAGACGCAGATGGCGGTGACGCCGATGCCGGTGCCCGCGCCGGTGCCGACCCAACCCGAGGTGCTGACCACCCGCGCCGATTCCGGTGCCGCCGGGCTGCCGCAGTTCGGCATTCCGGAAGACAGCCGCTCGATGCGCGACCACTGCGATCAGATCAACGTGCGCACGGCCGCCAACGGCGGGATCAGCACGGCGGGCAATATCTCCGACAGCGCGCTGGCGCTGAACGAACAGTTCTGCATCGCCCGCACCCAGGCGATGTCCGACACCGCGCGGATCGAGGCGACGATCCCCAACATGACCCGCGATCAGGTCGAGGCGCAATGCGCCGGTCTGGCCCAGGCGGTGGCGCCGCAGCTGGGGGCGATCGACAGCACGCCGGCGTCGCAGGTGATGGCCAGCACCAAGGCGTTTCTCGAGGCCTCGGGCCAGCCGATGGCGCAGCTGATCTCCGGCGGCAAGGTCTGCCTCGGTGCCGGCTATCGCGCCGATGACGCCTCGATGGCGCTGGCCAGCGCGGTGCTGCTGACCGCGGCCGGGCAGGGCGGTTATGGCGAGGTGGTGAGCCACCAGCTGCGCGAGGGCTTCGGCACCGCGCCGGCCACGCCGCAGGTGGCGGCAAGCTGGATGCAGGTGGCGCTGGGCGCCGCCGCCTCGGGCGCTGCCCCGGTGCTGGGCCAGACGCCGGAGCGCATCGGCGTGCTGCAGGCCACCAGCGGCGGCGCCGTCCCGGTGTTCCCGACCGCCTCGGGTAACTGATCCCGACCGACAGACTGAAGAAAGGCCCGTCCCCCGGTGGGGCGGGCCTTTTGCCGTTTGGGGCATCCCGTGGCGGGGACAAGGTGCTCAGGGCCGTGTCGGGCGAGGCCTGCTCCGTCGCCGGCATGGCGCTTTGTCGACGTGGGCGCGCCGCTCCGATGTCGTTCGGATCTGGCTGCCATCAACTGCGCCGATCAGAGGTTGCAGCGCCAGCCCACGGTCCGGCGCTTGCGCGGCCTGCATCGAGCGGCGAGGCGCGAAGAGGGCAGGAACCGCCGGTTCTCGTCTGGATCACATAGAGGACGTCCTGAGGGCCTGATCCTGCCCCTTACACGTCCAGCTCTTCCACGAACCGTGCGTTCTCCTGGATGTACTGGAACCGCAGCTCGGGCTTCTTGCCCATCAGCCGTTCCACCAGATCGCCGGTCTCGCCCGGTTCGTCCTCGTCGATGGTGACCCGGATCAGCTTGCGCGATTTCGGGTCCATGGTGGTTTCCTTCAGGTCCTTGGCATCCATCTCGCCCAGACCCTTGAACCGGCTGACGTCGATCTTGCCCTTGCCGCCCAGACCCTTCTCCAGCCAGACGTCGCGCTCCGCCTCGTCGAGGCAATAGACCCGCCGCGCGCCCTGCGTCAGCCGGAACAGCGGCGGGCAGGCCAGATAGAGGTGGCCGGCGTCGATCATCGGCCGCATCTGGGTGAAGAAGAAGGTCATCAGGAGCGAGGCGATATGCGCCCCGTCGACATCGGCGTCGGTCATGATGATGACCTTGTCATAGCGCAGATCGTCGATGTTGAACTTGCTGCCGAGGCTGACCCCCAGCGCCTGGCTGAGATCGGAGATCTCGGCGTTCGAGCCCAGCTTGGAACTCGCTGCGCCCAGCACGTTCAGGATCTTGCCGCGCAGCGGCAGCAGCGCCTGGGTCTTGCGGTCGCGCGCCATCTTGGCCGAACCGCCGGCCGAGTCGCCCTCGACGATGAACAGCTCGGTGCCGTCGCGGCTGGTGGCCGAACAGTCAACCAGCTTGCCGGGCAGCCGCAGCTTCTTGGTCGCGGTTTTGCGCTGGGTTTCCTTCTCCTGCCGGCGGCGGATCCGCTCCTCGGCCCGCAGCACCAGGAAATCGAGGATGGCGCCGGCGCTCTTGGTGTCGGCGGCCAGCCAGTTGTCGAAATGGTCGCGCACCGCGTTTTCCACCAGGCGATGCGCCTCGACCGTGGCAAGGCGGTCCTTGGTCTGGCCGACGAATTCCGGCTCGCGGATAAAGCAGGAGACCAGCGCGCAGCCGCCCGTGGTCAGGTCGTCGCGGCTGATCTCCTTGGCCTTGCGGTTGTTGATCAGCTCGCCATAGGCGCGGATGCCCTTGAGGATCGCGGCCCAGAAGCCGGCCTCATGGGTGCCGCCCTCGGGCGTGGGGACGGTGTTACAGTAGGACTGGATGAAGCCGTCGCGCGACGGCGTCCAGTTGATCGCCCATTCGACCTTGCCCGGCACGCCGAAGCGGTCGTTGAAATCCACCGTGCCGGCGAAGGGCTGATCGGCATAGGTCGAGGCGCCGTTCAGCGTCTCGTTCAGGTAATCGGCCAGGCCGCCGGGGAAGTGGAAGGTGGCCTCAAGCGGGGTTTCGCCGTCGTCGATGGCCGATTTCCAGCGAATCTCCACGCCCGAGAACAGATAGGCCTTGGAGCGGATCGACTTGAACAGACGCGCCGGCTTGAACCGGTGCGAGCCGAAGATCTCGGGGTCGGCGTGGAAGGTGACCGTGGTGCCGCGGCGGTTGGGGGCGGCGCCGATCTTCTCGACCGGCCCCTGCGGGATGCCGCGCGAGAATCGCTGCTCGTAGAGCGTCTTGTCGCGCGCCACCTGCACCACCATCAGATCCGACAGCGCGTTGACCACCGAGGCGCCGACGCCGTGCAGACCGCCCGAGGTCTGATAGGCCTTGCCGGAGAACTTGCCGCCGGCGTGCAGGGTGCACAGGATGACCTCCAGCGCCGATTTGCCGGGGAATTTCGGGTGCGGGTCGATCGGAATGCCGCGGCCGTTGTCGCGCACGGTCAGCGAATAATCCGCGTGCAGCTCGACCTCGATCCGGTTGGCGTGTCCGGCCACCGCCTCGTCCATCGAGTTGTCGAGGATCTCGGCCACCATATGGTGCAGGGCGCGCTCGTCGGTGCCGCCGATATACATGCCGGGGCGCTTGCGGACGGGTTCGAGCCCTTCCAGCACTTCGATGGAGGAGGCGTCATAGGTGGAGGTGTCGGTCCCGGAGAGGAGATCGTCAGGCATCGGCAGCTGCTCATTCTTGTTGGTTGGCGGCCAGTATGCCAGACCGGCGGGGCGGGGGGAAGATGCCCCGCCCATCGCAGTGCCGGCTCAGGGGCGGTTCAAGGCCGGTCGCACCATTCCAGTATCGCCCGGGCGACCAGATGCGGGATCTGGTGACAGATCCAGTGGTCCGCCCCGTTGAATTCGACCCGGGTCAGGTCGGGGGCGAAATCTTCGAGCCCTTGGGTGGATTCGGGCAGCAGCGCGGTATCGCCCAGCCCCCAGATCAGCAGATGCGGGCAGCGCACCATCAGCCTGTCGCGCGGCGGTTCGGGCAGGTCGGTGATCGGCTGCCCCGGCAGCGCCACCCGCAGCGGCGAGGCGCGATACCAGTGGATCATCGTCTTGAGCCGCCCCGGCCGGCCCCATTCGGCGGTATATTCGGCCAGTCTGGCCGGTGTCATCCAGTCGTGGTCCATCTTGGCCAGGAACAGCGCCTTCATCTTCTCGAAGTCGTTGGCGGCGAAATATTCCTCCGACCGCTCGCGCCGCAGGGCGAGGATATATTGCGACGCCTCGGCCTGGGCGCCGCCCTGCGCCAGCGCGCGCTGGAACGGCACCGGGTGCACGCCGTTGGCGACGATCAGGCGGCTGACCAGCTCGGGGCGGAACATCGCCAGCCCATAGGCCACCGCGGCGCCCCAGTCGTGGCCCATCACCGACAGCGGGCCGCCGCCGAGATGGGCGATCAGCGCCGCCATATCCTCCACCAGCCGCGCGGTCTTGTAGAGCGCGACGTCGTCCGGCGCCCAGCTCTGGCCATAGCCGCGCTGGTCAGGGGCGACGCAATAGAACCGCTCGGCCAGCAGCGGCGCCAGTTCGGCCCAGGCGCCGCCGTATTCGGGAAAGCCGTGCAGCAGCAACAGCGGTGGATTGGCCGGGTCGCCCCAGCTGCGGACAAAGAACGGATGGCCGTTCAGATCGACGGTCTCGGTTTTCATGGCAGCAGTCTAGCGGTGCGGCGGCATCCGGCAACGGAAACCTGCAGCGCGGCGGCGGCGGCGGGTGCCGGGTGTCTCTTGCGTCCGGGGGTGGGGCTGCCTATTGGCCTTAGGCATGACGAGTGTGATGACATATTCCGGGCATGTGCGCGCGGTGGCCAGGCTGGGACTGCCGTTGATCGGCGGCCATCTGGCGCAATTCGCCATCGGCCTGACCGACAGCGTGATGCTGGGCTGGTACGGGGTCGAGGCGCTGGCGGCGGTGACGCTGGCGAGCAGCTATTTCTTTGTCCTGTTCGTGACCGGGGCCGGATTCGGCTGGGCGGTGATGCCGATGGTGGCGGCCAGCGCCGCCGCCGGGGACGAGACCAGCGCGCGCCGGGTCACCCGCATGGGGCTGTGGCTGTCGCTGATCTATGCGGCGGCGGTGCTGCCGCTTCTGTGGTGGTCCGAGCCAATTCTGCGCGCCTTGGGGCAGCAACCCCGGGTGGCGGCGGATGCCGGGCAGTATCTGCGGGTGGCCTGCTGGGGGATGGGGCCGGCGCTGTTGGTGATGGTGCTGAAATCCTATCTCGCGGCGCTGGAGCGGACGCAGATCGTGCTGTGGATCACGCTGCTGGCGGCGCTGGCCAACGGTCTGGCCAATTATGCGCTGATCTTCGGACATTGGGGGATGTCGGCGCTGGGATTGCGCGGGGCGGCGCTGGCGTCGATCATTGCGCAGGGGGTCTCTTTCCTGGCGGTGCTGGTCTATGTCGAGATGATCCTGCCCGAACAGGAGCTGTTTCGCCGCTTCTGGCGCCCGGATTGGGAGATGTTCGCGCGGGTGTTCCGGCTCGGCCTGCCGATCGGCGTGACCAGCCTGACAGAGGTCAGCCTGTTTTCCGCCTCGGCGCTGATGATGGGCTGGCTGGGCACCGTGGCGCTGGCCGCCCATGGGATCGCGCTGCAGGTGGCGTCGGCCACCTTCATGCTGCATCTGGGGCTGTCGAATGCCGCGACGGTGCGGGCAGGCAATGCCTTCGGCCGGGGCGACCGGGCGCATATGGCGCGCGGCGCCGTGGTGGTGATGGCGATGTCGCTGTGTCTGGCGCTGATCGCCAGTGCGGTCTTTGTGCTGGCGCCCGACGTTCTGATCGGAATGTTCCTGGATCCCGCCGATCCGGAGCGGGCGCAGATCATGGCGATCGGTTCGGCGCTTCTGGCGATGGCGGCGCTGTTCCAGCTGGTCGACGGCGGCCAGGTGGTGGCGCTGGGGCTGTTGCGCGGCGTGCAGGACACCACGGTGCCGATGGTGATCGCGGCGCTGTCCTATTGGGCGGTGGGGCTGCCGTCGTCCTATCTCTTGGGGTTCGTCTTCGGCTTGGGGGGAGTCGGCATCTGGCTGGGGCTGGTGGCCGGGCTTGGTTGCGCGGCGGTGCTGCTGATGCTGCGGTTCTGGCGGCGGGGCCTGGCCCTGGTCTGATCCGAGATCTGACCGGGGGCTCTGAGCCGGGGGTGCTGACCGGGGGGACTTGGTCCGGAAACGCCAGAGAACGCGAAACGGGCCAGCGGCCCGTCGCGGTTCTGTTCAGACTGATCTGAGGTTTTTGGAGCGGGCGATGAGATTCGAACTCACGACCCCAACCTTGGCAAGGTTGTGCTCTACCCCTGAGCTACGCCCGCATCCTTGGGTAGGTCTTTTTTCTCTCTGGAGCGGGCGATGAGATTCGAACTCACGACCCCAACCTTGGCAAGGTTGTGCTCTACCCCTGAGCTACGCCCGCATCCTTGAGTGAGGCGTGAGATATAAATATCCGGCTGAGGCTGCAAGCGGAAAATGCAGTCCGCTCGCGGATTTTTTGCCAGCGCCCGGACGGGGCGGGCAGCGGCGCGCGGAACCGGTGATCCGGCGCGCCGCGGCGGCGGCGCGACCCGGGCGCGCCCTTTCGCGCGCGGGCCTCCGGCGGGAGTATTCGGGCGAAGAGAAGAAGGGGGATCAGCGCCGCTCAGGCGCGGGCGGCGACGGCGGGGGTGACCGCGGGGGTGGCCAGGTCCAGGAAGGCCTGGCGGTTCTTGAGGTGGCGCATCGCCAGCCGGCGGGCGCGTTTCGCCGCCACCAGCGGGCGGGCGGGGAGCGGTGCAATCTGAGCAGGTCCGGCCAGGTCCGGCAACAGCGCCATCACCTGCTGGCGCGCCGCCGGAGACAGCCCGCGCAACGCCTGCGGCCCGGCATAGAGGGATTCGCAGGGGGCGCCATTGGCGCTGAGGATCTGGTGGCGGTCGAGCAGGAGGTGGAAATAGGTGACCTCGGTCCGGTCGCAGGCCACCGCAATCCCGGGGGCGCCCAGCAGGTGCTTGGCGGCGACCAGCACCTCAGGGCAGCCGAACATCCGGGCCGCGATGCGCGAGGCGACCAGCACCCGGTGCTGCGGCGAGACCAGCAGGTCGCGCCGGGGCGTATCGGGGCCGATCGCGCCGGCGGCGATGCGGATCGGCCGCAGGGCTGGGGTGGCGGCCAGGGCCTGCGGCCCCAGCCAGCGGGTGGCGATCATCAGCAGCGGTTGCGGCCCCTGGTCGTGGGTCAGCACCAGATCGCCGCGCCGCAGCCGGTCGACCGCGATGTCGCCCCGCGGGGTGGCGATCCCGGTGCCCGCGCCGAAGCAGACCGGCGCGGCCATCTGCTGGCCGTCCTGGCCGGAGCCGCGGATGATGGTCAGCTTGGCCTCCGCGGGCGGCCAGGCGCCGTCGAAGGTGTAGCCGATCACGGTGCTGCCCGAGTAGGGATTGCTCGGGTCGCTGTCGACGCTGATGGCGACCATCCGATAGATGTTGCCGTCCAGATCGCGGACGTTGAGTTCGTATTCATCCTCGATCCGCAGGCCGGCGGCATAGATGCTGCCGTCCACCGTCACCGCGTCGCCGATCACCTGGGCATGCGGCGGGAAGCTGCCGCCGCTCCACCACGGGTTGCCGGGGTCGTCCTGCAGCACGTCGTCGGCATCGTTCACCGTCACGGCGAGGGTGTCGGCGGCGGTATAGTCGAAGTGGTAGGTGCCCCAGTCGAAGCCCGAGCCGCTGCCGTATTGGATCTGGAAATCCGACGGCGCCGCGCCGAGGAAGTTCATCGCCGAGAGCGGAATGAGGGTAATGGTATATGTCGACATCTGACCCTTTCCGCCGCCGGGGCGCCGCTGGCCGTGGTGCTGGTGTCTGTCTCTGCCGTGTCTTCACCGTCTTCGGTGTGCTGTCTTCCGTGTGCCGTCTTCGTCGGGCCGTGGTCGCGCCCGAGGGCGGGCGCGCCGCGCGCTGGCCCGTTCCGCCTTTAGACAGGTGGAAAGGTTACCGTTCACTTGCGCGGCGGCGGAAAAGCGTTGCGAATTGTTCCTATTGCGGCGGCGGTTCCGGCCTGCGGTGACCGCAGCGCGGTCGCGGCGGCCGCGCTGCACCTTCGGCGGGATGGTGCGGCTCAATTGCTGCTTGATGCGCGTCGGGATTGTCGATAATCGGTCGAGAAGGCCCCTATAGCTCAGCTGGTAGAGCAACTGATTTGTAATCAGTAGGTCCGCGGTTCGAGTCCGTGTGGGGGCACCAGATCAATCCGATATTGCCGATTTCATTGGGTTTCTGCCTCATTTGTCCTGCGCGGATCGTCCGTGGGACATTTGGGGTCGCCCGTCGCGGGCCAAGGGCTCGATGAAGCGCATGGCGTTACCGAGGTCCGGAGCCGGGCGGGACAAGAGGCTGAGCCTTGCGCCGGGATGGCCAGCGCATGGTCCGGTTTCTCAAGGCGGGGCGCACGACACTGGCCAGCGGTGGCCGGACGCCCCGAGGGGGCCGGCAGGCCCATAGGCATGGGCCCCTGGCGATGTCTCGCCAAGGGCTGCATGTTCGATGGGACGGGGGTTAGCGCAGCGGGGGAGGGGTCTCTCCGAGGCGGCGCAGCATCGCTCGTGCGGTGCATTCCGCCGTCGAGGTCACCGGTTTGCCCAGCTTCTGCCGCGCCGCCTCCAGCGTGTCGAACGAGGGCATCTGTACGCAGGCGGAGAGCACCACGGCTTCGGCCAGCTCGGTGTCGAGCCGGTCCAGCGCCTCAAGCAGGCGCGTGCCGGGAATGCAGCCGACCGCCGTGTTGTCGGTGACCGAGAAGTTGATGTAATCCACCACCTCGATCCCCTCGTTGCGGATATAGTCGACAACGATCTGCGCCAGCCCGTCCGCATAGGGCATCAGCAGCGAGACCGCGCCGATACCGGCGCGCTGCAGCTCGGCGCAGAGGGCGCCGGCCGAGGTCACCACCGGATATGGATTGCCGTTTTCGGCGGCGATCCGTCCCAGCGTCGCCTCGGACTGGCGGTGATAGCCCTTTCCCATCGCCATGATCGCCACCAGACAGGCATAGCCGGCGACGTCGATCGGCGCGTCAGCCAGTTCGGCGGCGCAGCGGTGCGAGTCGCAGTCCATCGCCGCCAGTTCCTCGACAGTGACGTGTTTCATCCGCATGCGCGAGGCGTGGAAGGTAAAGCGGATGTCGTCGCGGTTCCGGGCGAAGGCGTTCAGGAAGGCGGGGACCTCGGTCTCCATCGTGGTGTTGGAACTGGGGACGATCTGCCCGATGCGGTAGGTTCTTGCTGTCATCAGTGCCGCTCCCGGATCACAGCGGCTTGTTGGTGCCGATGATCGTCACCTCGTCGCGGTCCCAGGCCGAGATTTCGCCATCCAGCCCACCGGTGAACATGCCGTACCAGAGCGCCGGTTTCATCTGCATTTCCTTCCGGTTGAAGGTCATCGGACCGGCGGTCTCGACCATCCAGTACCCTTTGCGCGCCTCGGTGACGCGATAGCCCTCCTTGCGGCGGGCGGCTTCGACGATCGGGGTGAACTCCGGGACATCGACGACATAGAGGCGCGGCATCAGTTGTCTCCCAGATAGGCGTCGACCAGCGCGGCCTTTCGGCGCCAGACCGTGTCGATGTCCTGCATCCGCGCGCCCTCCGCCTTGGCGGCGTCCTCCAGCTCCATCGCCGCGCGCAGCGTCAGCTCGGCGTCGATGGCGTCCAGCTCCATGACGTCGCGAAGCCGCAGGGTGATTTCCAGCGGATAGCCGTTGGGGTCGCGGAAATAGATCGATTCCAGCCCCTCGTGGCGGGTGTAGGGCGAGACGGTGAGACCGCGGGCCTCGAGCGTGTCCTTCCATTCCTCCAGTTGCGCGCGGTTCTCGACACCCCATGCGGTATGGGTGGCCGAATAGAAATAGTGATCCTCGGGCAGGTATTTCTCAGGCCGTTTGGTGCCGATGTAGTAGAAAAAGGCGATCGTCGCCCCGTTGCCGGCATCGAAGAAGAAATGCAGGAAATCCGGGTGGTCGGGCTGTCCCCAGCCGCGCGCCGAGATGGTGTGGATCAGCGGCAGGCCGAGAATGTCGCGGTAGAAGGTCACCGTTTCGCGCAGCTTCCAGGTCGGGCGGGCGCTGTGGTCGACGCCGGCCAGACGCAGCTGCACATCGTCCTGCGCCGCCGGGCGCAGGCTGCTGATGTCGATGTCCTGGGTGCGATATTCGCGTTTCTCGGCGTAGGCGCTGCTCTGGCGCGCGTTTTCATGGATCGGTTCGGTGGTCATGGGCTCTATCCCTCCTCCGCCCCCGTGCGGCGCCGGCGGCGATGCCGTCCGGCCCCGGCAGGGGCAAATTGCGCGCGGGCGCGGACACAGGCTGCCGGCCCTGTTCCCGGCCGGCAGGCCGCAAACAGGAGGGTATCGAGGCCTGTGCCCTTGTCCCGCGAATCGATGTTTCCGTGAGATCGAGATTACATTCACAATAGTCAAATAATCAACTATTCATTCAAAATTCCTGCCGCGGCCGGACCGGATCGCGGCGGCAGATCGCCCCTACCGATCGGACCCGGCTTGCGATAGCCTTGGGCGCAACCTAGGGAACCGAAAGAATGACACGAGCCGATCCCGGCGCCGACAGCGATGCGCCCGCAGCATCGAAGGACAACCGCAAGCATCTGGTCGAGAAGCAGTTGCTGGAGCAGGCCAGCATCCTGTTCGCCACCAAGGGCTATGCCGGCACCTCGCTGTCGGACATCGCCGATGCGGTGGGGCTCACCCGTGCGGCGATCTACTACTACTTCAAGAACAAAGAGGCGGTTCTCGAGGCGATCATGCTGGAGCTGATCCAGACGACGCTGGCCGAGATGCGGGACTGGCAGGCCAATGCCCCCGAGGACGCCAGCGAGCGGTTGCGCCGCTTTGTCGAGAGGCGGATCACCCGGGTGTTGGAGAACCAGGTGCGCATGCGGATGATCGACATCACCGAGGCGGCGCTGCCGCCCGATCTGCTGGCCCGCCACAACGAGGCGCGGCGCAAGATCCTGGACGAATATCGCGGCATTCTGCGCCACGGCATCGCGCAGGGCGTCTTTCGTCCGGTGGATGACCGGGTGGCCGCGCTGGCGATCATCGGTCTGATCAACTGGACGCTCAGCTGGTATGCGCCGGACCGGGGGCCGAGCATTGCGCAGGTGGCGGCCGCGCTGTCGGAGCAGGCGGTGCAGAGCGTGGCGGTTCCGGTCCGCCGTGCCGACAGTTTCGACGATATCCGCAGCGCGCTGCGCACCACGCGCGAAGATCTGGATCGGCTGGAGGCTCTGCTGGACGGGATGCCGGCGGCGCGGGGCTGACGCCGGAACGCGAAGACCGCGCCGATGTCTCGGCGCGGTCGTTGCTGGTTTCGGGGGGCGGGCAGCCTACATCAGGCCGGGGATCAGCAGCGAGATCGCCGGGAAGGCCAGCAGCAGCGCGACGACCACGACCTCCAGCGCCAGAAAGGGCGCGATGCCGGCGAAGACGTCCTTGAGCTCGACCCGGTGGCTCGCCGGGACCGAGGCCTTGACCATGAAGGCGTTCAGCCCCATGGGCGGCGTCACCAGTCCGATTTCCAGCATCTTCACCACGATGACGGCATACCAGATCAGGTCGAAGCCCAGCTGTTGCACCAGCGGCAGGGTGATCGGAACCATCAGCAGCAGAATGCCGGTCGGGTCGAGGAACATGCCCATGATCAGCAGAATGAAGACGATCACCAGCATCATTTCCCAGCGTCCGAAGCCGGCGGCCGAGGCCCAGTCCACCAGGCTCGCCGACAAGCCCGAGGCCGCGACCAGCGTGATCAGCACCTTGGCACCAAAGGCCATGGCGAACAGCTGCGCCGATTGCAGCGCCCCGTCTTTCAGCGCCTCGTAGAGGGCGCGCAGGCTCAGCAACCGGCGAAAGATGCCGATCAGGGTGGCCACGATCACGCTGATCGCCGCGGCCTGAATGGTGGTGAACAACCCGGTGAAGATGCCCACGGCGATGATCATGAACAGCAGCGCCGCCGGCCACAGGCGCACGATGGCCTCCAGCTTTTCCCGTGCCTGGGCCCTTTGGCGCCGGGCGGGGGCGGCGGCGGGGCGCAGCAGCACCCAGATCTGCACCGTGATCACATAGCCCAGCAGGGTCAGCAGCCCGGGAAGGATCCCGGCGAGCAGCAGCTTGCCCACCGATTGCTCGGCGAGGATGGCGAACAGCAGAAACGGAATGCTCGGCGGGATCATCGAGCCGACGGTGCCGCCCATCGCCACCGTGCCGGTGGCGAGCCGCCGGTCATAGCCGTTGTCGATCATCTCCGGCACCGAGATCCGGCCCATGGCGGCGGCGCAGGCCAGGCTTGAGCCGGACAGCGCCGAAAACCCGCCGCAGCCGAAGATGCAGGCGATGGCCAGCCCGCCGCGAAGCCGCCCCAGCAGCACGCGCATGGCGCCGAAGACGTCGGTGGTGATGCCGGCCCGATGGGCGATGGTGCCCAGCAGGATATAGAGCGGGATCGTGCTCAGCTCGTAGCTATGGGCGAAGCGGAACGGCACATCGGCCAGAACCGACATCATCGGCCGCAGCGCCGCCTCCAGGTCCGGTGCTTCGCCCGGGTGCCAGCCATAGATGCCGAACAGCCCGACCGTGGCGCCCAGCAGCAGGGCATAGGCAATCGGCACGCGCAGCGCGATGAGCGCCAGCGCCAGCCCCAGCGCGACGACAATCGTCAGTGTCGGTAGCATTCAGGCGTTCTCCCCGGTCTTGGGCAGGCCGAACAGGTTCAGCAGGCAGGCCAGCACCCCGCCGGCGGCGCCGATCACCACCACGGCGCGGCCCGGCCAGGTCGGCAGCCCGAGATCGCCGGCATAGGTCGACCCGAAGCCGAGCGCGCGATCCAGCGCCACCCAGCCGGCCCAGCCGAGCAGGCCGAAGATGGCGATGCCGCACAGCTGCGCCAGCGCATCGCAGGCCCGCCGCAGACGCGGCGGGAAATTGCGAACGATCAGATCCACCGACACATGCCGTCCCTGGCGCACCAGCAGGAATTGCGGCAGGAAGGCCACGATCACCACGGCCTCGGCGACCAGCAGGTCCTCGTCCGGCGGGATCAGGCCGATGTTGGCGCCCAGAACCGCCAGGCCGACATAGACCACGCAGAAGGCCAGCGCCGCGGCGCCGATCGCGGACAGCCCGGTCTCGACTGTCCGCAGCAGGGGCGTCATCAGATTGCCCCGGGTCATTTCGCGTCCCACGGATATCCGTTGGCCTCGAACGCGGCGGTATATTTCGCCTGCAACGCCTTGAACTGTTCCAGAACGGCCGGCTCGCCCTTGGCAAGGAAGTTGTCCAGCGTGATGGTGCCCGCCTCCATCAGC
>JBFXGQ010000060.1:0-13263 GCA_050177915.1 Pseudodonghicola sp.
AACCGGTCGCGCAGCACGTCGATTTCGATGGTCAGGTCGCTGCGGTCGTTCTGCAGCATCTTGCGGGTGCGGGCGGCGAAATTCTGTTCCAGATCGTCCAGCAGCGCGCCGTAGTCGGCGCGGGCCAGGGCGACGTGGACGCGGGCGTAGAGATCGGCGACCTTGATCGTCGCGTCGCGCGCCCCCATCAGATAGACGCTCATGTACTTGCGCGCGCCGGTCAGGTCGCGCGGATCCTCCTCGACCGTGCGGAACAGGTCGCGGGCGGTCTTCTGGAACCGCTCCACCCGCGCCTCCATCTGGCGGTCGCCGGTGCGGGAAGCCGCCTTGGTCATGGCGCCGAGATAGGCCTCGGCCTCGGCCACGGCGCGGGCGACCCTGTCCTGCTGAAAGGGGTCGATGCCATCGGTGCCCTTGTCGCGCAGCGGGTCGATGCCGAAGGCCAGCGCATGCAGCACGCAGGCGGCGGCGCCATAGAGCAGCGGCGCGACCAGCCCGGGGTCGCTGCGCCAGGCGGCCAGCCCGGCGCCGATGCCGGTCAGCAGGCTGGCGATCATCTTGCGCGGCAGGGCGGGGCGGCGGGCGACCTTGCGGGCGTGATAGGCGGCCTCGGCGCGCAGCCCCTCGCGGGTCATGAAGGCGGCGCCGGCCAGCAGGCCCGCACCGGTCAGCCCGGTCGCCATACCGACCGCGCCGCTGCCCAGCGACATCAGCCCCAGCACCACCGCCGGCAGGAACAGCGCGTTCACCCGCGCGCCGGCGGGATCGACCCTGGCGCCGGCATAGGCGCCGCGCGGCGGCTCGGTGCGGAGCTGCTCGCCGGTCTTCTCGCCGGTCTGCTGCTGGTCCGACGCGCCGGTCTGGCCGTCGTCGGGGGAGGGGCTGAATTTGCCGCCGTAGCGCTGCGCCATGGATCAGAGCCCTCCGAGCCAGCCTGTCGCCACCCCGAAGAGCAGCACCAGCAAGGCGACATAGGCGAATTTCTGCAATCCGGTCCGTGACATCGGCGGCCCCAGCGATGAGTTCCCCCGCAAGGTAAGCGATGCTGCGCGGGCATTCTAGGGGGAACCGGCGGCTTGGCGCATCAGCGCCGGCGGTTCAGCCCCGGCGCGGTTTTCCGGGGCGGCCGCCCTGCGCGCCGGGACCCGAGCGGGGCCCGGAGCTGGGGCCAGATCGCGGCCCGGATCGGGTGCCGGGTTTGCCGCCCGGCTTGCTGTCGGACCCGCGGTTCGGTTTGCCGCCCGGTTTGCCGCCGGGTTTGCCCTCGGAGATCTGACCGGGCCTGGCGCCCGATTTGGAGCTGAACTTGCGCATGGGCCGGCCGCCGGCCTTGTCCTCAACCGGCGCGGCAGAGGTCGTGCCGGCCCTGGTGCCGGATTTCGGCCCAGGCCTGCCCTCGGTCCTCTGGCCCGGTGTCGCGCCCGGTGCTGCCCCCGGTCTGCCGCCCGGCTTGACCCCGCGTTGCAGCCGCGGTTTGGCCCGGCCGGTGGCGGGCGGGCTGTCGGCCTCGTCCTCGCCCTCCAGCCCCAGCTGGTCGCGCATCACCCGGCGGCGCACCTCCTCGACCTCGCCGGTCTTGAGGTTGCCCAGCTGGAACGGGCCGTAGGACACCCGGATCAGCCGGTTCACGGTGAAGCCCACCGCCTCCATGGCGCGGCGGATCTCGCGGTTCTTGCCCTCGCGCAGGCCCACGGTCAGCCAGGCGTTGGCGCCCTGCTGGCGGTCGATGCCGACGATCATCGGCTGGAACTTGTCCTCGCCCACCGTCAGCCCCTTGCGCAGCGGCTCCAGATCGGCCTCGGAGGGGCGGCCGTTGATCCGCACCCGGTAGCGGCGCAGCCAGCCGGTGCTGGGCAGCTCCAGCCGCCGCTTGATGGCGCCGTCGTTGGTCAGCAGCAGCAGCCCCTCGGAATTCAGGTCGAGCCGGCCGACGCTCATCACCCGCGGCATCTCCTCGGGCAGGTCGTCGAAGATGGTCGGACGCCCCTGTTCGTCGCGCGCGGTGGTCACCAGACCGGCGGGCTTGTGAGAGAGCCAGAGCCGCGCCGGTTCCGGCGCGCTCAGCGGCTTGCCGTCGACCGCGATGCGGTCCTTGCCGGTCACGTTCAGCGCCGGGCTGTCGATGATCTTGCCGTTGACGCTGACGCGGCCGGCCTCGATCATCCGCTCGGCCTCGCGGCGCGAGGCGACGCCGGCGCGGGCCAGGACCTTGGCGATGCGGTCGCCGTCTGTGGGTTGGGTGCTCATGATCCCGGCCTTAGCCGATCGCGCGGTCTTGCGAAAGCGTCGAATGCGGGGCAGGGAGGGGCATGGTATTCCGATCCTACATGGAGGCGGCGCTGCAGCAGGCGCGGGCGGCCGGCGCGCGCGGCGAGGTGCCGGTGGGCGCCGTGGTGGTGGGCCCCGGCGGCCGGGTGCTGGCGGCGGCGGGCAACCGCACGCGCGAGCTGAGCGATCCCACCGCGCATGCCGAGATACTGGCGATCCGCGCCGCCTGCGCCGCGCTGGGCGCCGAGCGGCTGACCGGCTGCGATCTCTATGTCACGCTGGAGCCCTGCGCGATGTGCGCCGCCGCAATCGCCGCCGCCCGTATCGCCCGGGTGTACTACGGCGCGTCCGACCCGAAATCGGGTGGCGTCGCCCATGGCGCGCGGGTGTTCTCGCACCCCCAGGCGCATCACAAGCCGGAGGTCTACGACGGCATCAGCGCGCGCGAGGCCGAGATGCTGCTGAGGGAATTCTTCGCGGCGAAGCGGGGGTAGGGGCGCCTCGGTCCGCGTTTGAGAACCGAGGTTCGCGCCGGACCTGAGGGGGGGAGGCGGACCGGGCGCGAACCGGGGCTGTCGCCCCGGCCCGTTTTGTCTTCTGCGAGAGGGGATTACACCTCGATCGCCTGCAGCACCTGCGGCTCGATCACATCGACCTCGGGCAGCGCCGCGACCAGTGTCTCGGCCGATTGCTCCAGCAGCGGGAAGGTGCGGTAATGCGCCGGGATCAGCGTCTTGAAGTCGAAATAGCGCTTCGCCGCATAGGCCACCTTGGCCATGTCCATGGTGAAATGCCCGCCCGCGGACAGGATGCCGATCTCGGGTTTGTAGTAATCCCCCATCCACTCCATGTCGGCCATGATGTCGGTGTCGCCGCTGCAATAGATGGTCTTGCCCTCGGCATGGATCATATAGCCCGCTTCCGATCCGCCGGTGCGCAGCCCGTCGGGGGTCGAGAAGGTCGAGGAATGTTCGGCATTGACCATCGACACCCGGACGCCGCCGCCGAGGTCGATGGTGCCGCCCTTGTTGAATCCCACGGTCTCGATCCCCTGGGTCTCGCCCCAATAGCCCATCAGGTCGTATTGCCCCAGCACCGGCACGCCCAGCTTCTTGGCCAGCGCCACCGCATCGACCGAATGGTCGAAATGGGCGTGCGTCAGCAGGATATGGGTGGCGCCGGAGATGGCGGCGTCGTGGCTGTCCTCCGGCAGCATCGGATTGCCGGTGAGCCAGGGGTCGAGCAGCAGCACAACCTCGCCGATTTCGAAACGGAACGAGCCATGGCCGAGCCAGATGATCTTCATGCGGAATCTCCCTTCAGTTCGGCCGGAGACTAGCATCGGCGACGCAAAATACCATGGCGGTGCGGCGGGAAATCGACGCTTGTGGCGCACGGGCGCCGGAATTTGTCGCAAATTCCGGCCCGAATTCCGGCGCGGAATTCGGCGGCGGCGAAGGGCGACGCCGCGACCACGCCTGAGGATGGCGACCGGGTGGGGCGGCGCGGAAAATGCGTCATTTTCCGCCCCGTTTTCCGCGCCGGAAAACGGCGCCCCGCCGGTCGTGGAGACGGATCGGCGATGGACCGTGCCGGCGCGAGCCGTTAACAGTTGAAGCGGGGCACGGGGAGGAGATCATGAGCGGGCGCTATCTTGTGGTGTCGGGCGCCTGCCTGACGCAATTCACCGTCATCGGGCTGCTGTTTTCCTTCGGGCTGTTCTTCAAGGAGTTCGAGGCCGATTATGGCTGGTCACGCACGCTGATGTCGGCCAGCTCGGCGCTGGCCTTCTTCATGATGGGCGCGCTGGCGATGATCGGCGGCCGGCTGAGCGACCGCTACGGCCCGACCCGGGTGCTGGCGGCGACCGGCGTGCTCTACGGTCTGGGCTATATGCTGCTGGCGCGGATCGACGCGCCCTGGCAGCTGTTCGCGATCTGCGGCAGCCTGATCGGCCTCGGGCTCAGCACCCATGACGTGGTGACGCTGTCGACGGTGGTGCGCTGGTTCGAGGCGCGGCGCGGCATCATGACCGCGGTGGTCAAGCTGGGCACGGCGGCGGGGCAGATGGCGGTGCCGCCGCTGGCGGCGCTCTTGATCGCCGGGCTGGGCTGGCGCCCGGCGGTGATGCTGCTGGGGGGCGCGGCGGCGGTGCTGCTGCTGGCCGCGGCGCTGATGGTGAAAAGCCCGCCGCTGCGGCCCGCCGCCGCGGGCGCGCGGGCTGCCGGGGCCGAGGGCGCCAGTTTCGCCGAGGCGCGACGCTCGCGCGTGCTCTGGACCCTCTGCGCGGTGCAGTTCTGTTTCTTCTCGGCGCTGATGACGGTGCCGCTGCACCTGCCGATCCACGGCATGGATCTGGGCATGAGCCCGGCGGCGGCGGCGACGCTGCTGTCAGTGGTCGGCGGCGCCAGCGTGGCCGGGCGACTGGCGGTGGGCCGGCTGGTCGATGTGATCGGCGGCCGGCGGGCCTTCGCGCTCTGCATGGCGGTGCTGATCGTCGGGCTGGGCGGGCTGACCGGGTTCACCGCCCCCTCGGCGCTCTATGCCTCGGTGGCGGTCTACGGGTTTTCGCATGGCGCGCTCTTCGTCGTGGTCTCGCCGACGGTGGCGGAATATTTCGGCATGCGCGCCCATGGGGCGATCTTCGGCACGGTGCTGTTCTTCGGCACCCTGGGCGGGGCGCTGGGGCCGATCCTGACCGGCATGGTGTTCGACCGCTTCGGCAGCTACATGCCGGCGTTTCTGACGCTGGCGCTGATGGCCGTGCTGGCGCTGGGGCTGGTGGCGTCGCTGCCGCGTCCGGTGACGGCGCCGGCCGCGACCGCCTGATCCGGGGGCGGGCGCATTCAGGCCGGCGCGGTCACGATGCCGCGGCGCGCTCGGCCAGCGGCGGCACGAAGCGGCGCAGGCAGCCGGCGAGATCGGCGAATTTGCAGGGCTTCTCGACGCAACCGTCCATCCCGGCCCTGAGATAGCTCTCTTTCTGGTCGGCCATCACATTGGCCGACAGCGCCACGATCGGCGTGTGCCGGTTGGGCCCGGTGCCGGCGCGGATCTCCTGCGTCGCCTCGATGCCGGATTTGCGCGGCATCTGGATATCCATCAGGATCAGGTCGAACTCCTGCCGCGCGGCGGCCTCCACCGCCGCCACCCCGTCTGAGGCCACCGCCGGGTTCACCCCCAGCCGGGCGAGGAACTTGCGGGCGATGAACTGGTTGGTCTTGTTGTCCTCGACCAGCAGCACGCGGGCATGGTCGTAGTGCCCCAGCACCGGATCCTGCGCGAACTCGATATGTTCGGCCGGCTGTTCGCCCTCGACCAGCGGGAAGGTGAACCAGAAGGTGCTGCCCTTGCCCAGCTCGCTGTGCACGCCGGTCTCACCGCCGTGCAGTTCGGCCAGGTGGCGGGCGATCGACAGGCCGAGGCCCGTGCCGCCATAGAGCCGCGCGGTGGAGTTTTCCGCCTGTTCGAACTGGTTGAAGATCCGCTGCGCGGCGGCATGGGTCAGCCCGATGCCCTCGTCGCGCACCGACACCCGCAGCATGTCGGTGCCGGGCAGCCGCGCGACCCGCACCTCGATCGTGCCGCGATCGGAGAATTTCACCGCGTTGCCGACATAGTTCATCACGATCTGCGACAGCCGGTCGGGATCGCCGACCAGATAGCGCGGCACATCCTCGCCATAGCTGGCGGTCAGGGTGATGCCCTTGGCCACCGCCTGCGCCGCCATCGCCGAGAACACGTTGGTCACCAGATCCTCGCGCCGGAAGACGCGTTTTTCCAGCGTCAGGCCGTGTTCGGTGATGCGGGCGAAATCCAGGATGTCGTTGACGATGCGCAGCAGGGTCTGGCCGGATTTGTCGGCCGCGCGCAGCAATTCGTGCTGTTCCTCGGTCTGGGCCTGGTCGGCCAGCAGCTGCACCGCGCCGATCACCCCGTTCAGCGGCGTGCGGATCTCATGGCTGACATTGGCCAGAAAGAACGACTTGGCATTGTTCGCCGCCTGCGCCTCCTGCCGCAGCTTTTCCAGATAATCGGTGGTCTTCTCGATCTCCTTCATGAACAGATAGGTGCCGGCGCTGGTGACCGCCATCACATTGGCCAGGATCAGCGCCGCCCAGCCGGGCACCGTCAGCGTGCCCAGAACGATCACGTCGACGATCGAGATCATGCACAGCAGCAGCCCCATCCGGGTGCCGAACAGCAGCGTGATCAGCGGCGGCAGCGCCGAGAGATAGAGCACCGCCCCCCACAGATGCGCCTGCGGCGACAGCGCCTGCAGGTTGACGGTGAACAGGATGAAGCCGACCAGGAACCACATCGCGGCGGTGGTCTTGCGGTCGTACCAGATCAGCAGCGGCGGGATCAGATAGAGCAGGCTGCTCCACAGGCTCCAGTCGGCGCGCAGCGGGGCGACGCTGAGCAGGCTGTCATAGGCGACCAGGCTGTCGGCCAGGTTGGCGGCGGCCGAGAGCAGCGAGAACCAGGTGACGAAGCGCCGCCGCGCGGTGCCGAGCCGGTCGTCGGGATCGACCGGCGGCCAGATGAAATCCGCGACCGCGGCGGACAGGGCACGGAACATACCGGAGAGCGTACTGGGGAACTGGGCCATCTATCACCATTCGAATCACCTCCTTGCCAACATGCATCGCGAGGGTTGAGACATCGTTAGCCGCGCCTTTGCGGCAGCCGCGGTCGCGCGCAGGCTTGAAGGCGGCGCTGCGGGGCGGTAAACGCCGCACTGGAAAAGCAAGGGGTTCTTCATGTCGATCGACGAAAGCACCGCCGCCCGTGTGGCGAAGCTCGCCCGGATCCGGGTCGAGGAAGATGCGCTGCCGGCGCTGGCTGCGGAATTCAACACCATCCTCGGCTTCATCGAGCAGCTGAACGAAGTGGATGTCGAAGGCGTGGAGCCGATGACCAGCGTCACGCCGATGCGGCTGAAGCGGCGCCAGGACGTGGTGACCGACGGCAATCAGCAGGACAAGGTGCTGGCCAACGCGCCCGACGCGCGCGAGGGCTTCTTCGCGGTGCCCAAGGTGGTGGAGTAAGACATGAGCGATCTGAACAAGCTGGGCCTGGCCGAGGCGCGCGATGCGCTGCGCAAGGGCGATGTCACCTCGGTCGAGCTGACCGAAGCCTGCCTGACCGCGATCGACGCGGCCGGCGGGCTGAACGCCTTCGTGCACAAGACCCCGGAAATCGCGCTGCAGCAGGCCAAGGCCGCCGATGCGCGGATCAAGGCGGGCGATGCGCCGGCGATGTGCGGCCTGCCGCTGGGCATCAAGGACCTGTTCTGCACCAAGGGCGTGCCGAGCCAGGCCGCCAGCCGCATCCTCGAAGGCTTCCTGCCGCAGTATGAATCCACCGTCACCCAGAACCTGTTCGACGCCGGCGCGGTCATGCTGGGCAAGCTCAACATGGACGAATTCGCCATGGGCAGCTCGAACGAGACCTCGACCTACGGCAATGTGGTCAGCCCCTGGCGGCGTGGCAACGACGAGGCGGCGCTGACCCCCGGCGGCTCCTCCGGCGGTTCGGCGGCGGCGGTTTCGGCCGATCTCTGCCTCGCCGCGACCGGCACCGATACCGGCGGCTCGATCCGCCAGCCGGCGGCCTTCACCGGCATCGTCGGCATCAAGCCGACCTACGGGCGCTGCTCGCGCTGGGGCATCGTCGCCTTCGCCTCCTCGCTGGATCAGGCCGGGCCGATGACCAAATCGGTGCGCGATGCCGCCATCATGCTGGGCACCATGGCCGGGCACGATCCCAAGGATTCGACCTCGGCCGATCTGGCGGTGCCGGATTTCGAGGCGCTGCTGACCGGCGACATCAAGGGCAAGAAGATCGGTATCCCCAAGGAATACCGGATGGACGGCATGCCGGCCGAGATCGAGAAACTGTGGTCCGACGGCGCCGCCATGCTGCGTGACGCCGGAGCCGAGATCGTCGATATCTCGCTGCCGCACACCAAATATGCGCTGCCTGCCTATTATGTGATCGCCCCGGCCGAGGCCTCGTCGAACCTGGCGCGCTATGACGGGGTGCGCTACGGCCATCGCGCCAAGCTCGCCGCCGGCGATGGCATCACCGAGATGTACGAGAAGACCCGCGCCGAGGGCTTCGGGGCCGAGGTGCAGCGCCGCGTCATGGTCGGCACCTATGTGCTGTCGGCGGGCTTCTACGACGCCTATTACAACCGCGCCCGCAAGGTCCGCACCCTGATCAAGAAGGACTTCGAGGATGCCTTCGCCGCCGGCGTCGACGCGATCCTGACACCGGCGACGCCGTCGTCGGCCTTCGCGCTGGGCGAGATGGCCGAGGCCGATCCGGTGCAGATGTATCTCAACGACGTCTTCACCGTGACGGTGAACCTCGCCGGTCTGCCGGGGATCTCGGTGCCCACGGGCATCGACGCGCAGGGGCTGCCGCTGGGGCTGCAACTGATCGGCCGTCCCTGGGAGGAAGGCGATCTGCTGAACACCGCCTATGCGCTGGAGCAGGCGGCCGGCTTTGTGGCCAAACCGGCGAAATGGTGGTAAGACGGCGTCCAACAAGACCAAGAACGGCAGGACGGCAGCCATGCGTTACATCTATGCGGCGCTCATCCTTGGTGGGTTGAGTGCCTGCGCCCCGGCCATCCCGGACAGCGGGGTGGGGTTCGACAATTCCATCGAGGCGCAGCGCGCGCGCGAGGCGGCGCTGATTGGCAGCGCCCCCACCGCCGCCGGTGTGGCGCCGCCGATGGCGGTGTCGTCCGAGCCGCTGGCCGCCGCCGGCACCCTGCCGAGCCAGCCGATGCCGAGCCAGCCTGTGCTGAACCAGCCGCTGCCGGGCCAGGCCATGGCCGCCGCCGGCAGCGAAAGCGCCGAGGACATCGCCCGGGAAACCGCCGCCGCGCTGGCTGCGGCGCAGGCCAATTCCGGCGTGATGCCGCTGCAGGCCAGCCCGTCGAACCCGGCGCCGGATATTGCCGGCACCGTCGGCAACGCCGGTAATGTGGGCCTGTCGGACGAGAACGACTTCAAGGCGGTCTCCAGCCGCGAGAGCATCGCCAGCGATGCCGAGCGGATCGCGCGCAACCGCGCGCTCTATCAGGAGATCGAGCCGACCGCGCTGCCCAGCCGGACCGAGGACAGCCAGCCCAATATCGTGCAATACGCGCTGCAGACCCGCAACAGCCGCGGCACCCCGGTCTATAGCCGGGGCGGGCTGAAGATGGCCAGCCGCACGGCGCGCAATTGCGCCAAATACGGCTCCTCCGATCTGGCGCAGATCGCCTTCCTGTCCAAGGGCGGGCCGCAGCGCGACCGGCTGGGGCTGGACCCGGATGGCGACGGATTCGCCTGCGACTGGGATCCCGCGCCGTTCCGGCAGGCGGTGTCGAACTGACCCTGCCGGCGGCGATCTGGCATCCCTCGCCCAATTTCGGCCCGCGCCGCGACGGGCTGGGGCCCGAGCTGATCGTGCTGCATTACACTGCGATGGACGGCGCCGAGGCGGCGCTGGAGCGGCTCTGCGATCCGGCGGCGGAAGTCTCGGCGCATTATCTGATCGGCGCTGACGGCAGGCTGTGGCAGATGGTGCGCGAAGACCTGCGCGCCTGGCACGCCGGCGTCGGCGCATGGGCGGGGCAGGGCGATGTGAACTCGCGCTCGATCGGGATCGAGCTGGACAATCGCGGCGATCAGCCGTTTTCCGAACCGCAGATGGCGACGCTCGAGGCGTTGCTGCCCGGCATCATGGCGCGCTGGGGCATCGGGCCGGCCGGGGTGATCGGGCATTCCGACATGGCGCCGGGGCGCAAATGCGACCCCGGCGCGCGCTTCGACTGGGCGCGGCTGGCGCGTCAGGGGCTGGCGCTGGCCCACAGGCCGGGACCGGGCGGCGCGGCAGAGCCCGCGCAATTCCGGGCGCTGGCGGCGCGGGCCGGCTATCCGACCGAGGCGGCGGAGGAGGATCTGCTGGCGGCGGTCCGCCATCGGCTCAGGCCCTGGGGCAGGGGGGCGCTTTGTCAGAGAGACATGGACGCGCTGGCGGGGTTTGTCGCGGCGCGGGACGCCGCCGTCGCCTGAGCCGCTGAGAGATACGCGGAACATATGTCGCGCCCGGCGTTCGCGCCGGGCAGTGCCTGCCTGTCCCCCCCCTCCGGCAGGCGCCGCCCTCTGCGCTCAGGAACGCCGGTATCGCCGTGCCCCATTGACGGCCCATCCCCCGGCCCCTATCTGCGGTCACGCGCGGAGGGCCGGATGGCTGCGGCGGCCCTGGGTCGTCGAGGAAAGTCCGGACTCCCTGAAGCAACGGTGCCGGGTAACGCCCGGGCGGGGCAACCCGACGGAAAGCGCCACAGAGAACAGACTACCGCCGTCCGCGGCGGCAAAGGTGAAACGGTGGGGTAAGAGCCCACCGCGCCCCTGGCAACAGGGGCGGCACGGCAAGCCCCACCGGGAGCAATGCCGAATAGGACCCCCGCGCGGTCAGGTCCCCGAAAGGGAAACCGCCGCTAGGCCCGCTTCAGCCGAGAGGGGTCGGGTTGGCAGCAGGAGGCGCGGCGCGATCCGCGTCCCAGATGAATGGTCATCGACGGGGGCAACCCCTGAACAAAATCCGGCTTACAGGCCCTCCGCGCATATCGGCCTGCCGGTTCTCCGCTTTGCAGCGGGGAGAATGCGAAAACCCGGTTGACTCGGGCAGTGGCATGAGTAAAAGGCAGGCCTCATGAGATTTTCACGGGCGCGGCTGTGCCCGGCGCAGGAGAGACCCAATGGCGAAGCCGACGACCATCAAAATCCGCCTGAACTCGACCGCAGGCACCGGCCATTTCTATGTGGCCAAGAAAAACGCCCGCACCATGACCGAGAAAATGGTGGTTCGCAAATACGACCCGGTCGTGCGCAAGCACGTCGAGTACAAAGAAGGCAAGATCAAGTAAGATCGCCTGACCGGAACCGACCGGATGCAGGGGGCCGCGCCGATGCGCGGCCTTTTTGCGTTCCGCCTTTCCGCCGCGCCTTGCGCCTGCGCGGCCGCGCCTTGCGCCTGCGCGCTTGTCTTTGCCCCGTCCTTGCCGCTAGCCTGACCGCGACCCAAGGACCTGCCGTGGTATCGCCCATGAAACGCCTGCTTCTCTCCGCCTGCCTGCTCTGCACCACGCTGTCGGCCTGCAGCGGCCTGCGCTATCAGCGCGGGGTGGGGTTTTCCGGAATCGACGGCGAACCGACCGCCCTGCCGCAGGACGGCGGTGCAGGCGGCACGGTCAGCCGCGCCCAGGGGCCGATCGAGGCGCTGGCGATGCGGCCGCCGCTGCGGCTGCAGGTGGCGGCGGGCGATCCGGCGCAGCTGGCCGGCGTCGCCATCGCCAACGGCGGGCGCAGCCCCGCCGATGCCGTCCCGGTGAGCCTGGGCGGCGCCCCCGCGATGCTGAGCCTGGTGGAGGTCAACGGGCTTTCCCACGCGGTGCTGCGCCTGCCTGAGGGGATGCGCGGCCAGCTGGGCACCGCGGCCGGTCCGGCCTTTGCTGCCGCGGTGCCGCGGCTGACCGGCTGTCTCGCCGCCGGCGGCGCCATCCGCCGCGACCGGCCGGCGCAATCGGCCGGGCTGGCGGTGCCGCTGAACTGCCGCTGAGTCGCGCCAGGCTGATTCTGTCATCGAACCGTCCGGAAGACGGGCTAGGGAGGGGCGCAGGGAGTTCGGAAAGGACCCGTCGCCATGCCGCTGAATGCCATCGCCCGGAACTACAGCACCGCTGCCGGCGCCTATGAGGCCGGCCGCCCCGGCTATCCCGAGGCGGTGATCGCGGCGCTGCCGCTCACGGCAGCGCGCTGCTGTGTCGAGCTGGGCGCGGGTACCGGCAAGTTCACCCGCCTGCTGCGGCCGCATCTGGCGCCCGCCGTGCGGCTGATCGCGGTGGAGCCGGTGGCCGAGATGTCGGCGCGGCTGGCCGGCACGCCGGGGGTCGAGGTGATCGACCGCCGCGCCGACGACACCGGGCTTGCGGCGGGCTGCGCCGATCTCGTGGTCTGCGCCCAGGCGTTTCACTGGTTCGACGACCCCGCCTCGGTGGCCGAGATCGTCCGGCTGCTGCGTCCCGGCGGCACGCTGGCGCTGATCTGGAACATGCGCGACACCCGGGTGCCCTGGGTCGCGGCGCTGTCGCAGATGATCGAGGGCTACGCCGGCGATGCGCCGCGGCATCAGAGCGGCCGCTGGCGCTGGATCCTGATCGACCCGCGGTTTCGCTTCGAGCGCGAGATCGCGCAGGACCATTCGCACCGGATGCCGCGTGCCGGCGTCATCGAGCGGGTGCTGTCGACCAGCTATATCGCCGGGCTGGCGCCGGTGCAGCAGGCGGTGCTGCGCCGGCGGACCGAGGCGATCCTGCGCCAGGCCGGGCTCGACCCCGCCGCTGAGGTCAGCTTTCCCTACGTCTCGCGCCTGTTCCTGCTGACGCGGCTCTAGGCCGCCGGCGGCAAGGCGGCCGGGCGCAAAGCAAGCCGGGCGCAAAACAAAAGGGCCGGTCCCCTGGACCGGCCCCCGAATTCGGCTGTTCGCCCTGCGCTTATTCGCGATTGCCGAACAGTTGCAGCAGGAACATGAACATGTTAATGAAGTCCAGGTAGAGCTGCAGCGCGCCCATGATGGCGGCCTTGCCCAGCCATTCGCGGTCGCCGGAATGGGCATGTTGCAGGTAGACGCCCTTGATGCTCTGGGTGTCATAGGCGGTCAGCCCGGCGAAGATCAGCACGCCCAGGATCGAGATCGCGAACATGATCGCGGGCGAGCCCAGGAAGATGTTGACGACCGAGGCGACGATCAGGCCGATCACGCCCATCATCAGGAAGGTGCCCATGCCGGACAGGTCCTTCTTGGTGACATAGCCGAACAGCGACAGGCCGGCGAAGGCGATCGAGGTGACCAGGAAGACCTGGGCGATGGAGAAGCCGGTGAAGGCCACGAAGATCCAGCTCAGCGACAGGCCCATGATCGCGGCAAAGG
>JBFXGQ010000061.1:0-13224 GCA_050177915.1 Pseudodonghicola sp.
TCACCGGCTTCGCCAGCTATTGGGATCAGATCCAGGTCGGCGTGAAATACCTGTCCGAAGAGAAGGGCGCCAAGAAGATCTGCACCATGTATCTGCCCACCGACTTCGGCGAGGAGATCGCGAACAGCACCAAGGACATCAGCGAAAAGCTGGGGCTGACCTTTGCGGGCGAGACCACGCACAAGCCCGACGAGCTGGATTTCGTCGGCTCGCTGACCAAGCTGAAGGCGGCCGAATGCGATCTGGTCACCCTGGCGCTGGGCGTGCGGCAGGCGATCACCGTGGTCGGCACCGCCAAGAAGCTGGGCTGGACCGACGTGATGTTCATGAACAGCTCGGCGGGCTTCCTCGAGGTCGTCGCGGCGGTGCCGGGCGGGGTGACCGACGGGCTCTTTGCGGCGGCGGGCTGGGTCGATCTGGCCTCGCGCGCGAGCGAGCCGGTGCCGGCGAAGTTCATCGCCGACTATAAGGCGAAGTTCAATCAGGACGCCGGCGGTTTTGCCATGCTGGGCTATGTCGCTGCCGATACCATGATCCGTGCGCTTGAGGCCGCGGGCCCCGACCTGACCCAGGACAGTTTCATCAAGGGGATGGAAACGCTCGATTACTACGACGAGCTGAGCGACACCCGGGTCACCTACGGTCCCGAGGATCATCAGGGCGTCGACGAGGTCGTGATCTCGGTGGTGGAGAATGGCCACTGGAAGATGCTGGACCGGCGCTGAGCCGTGATGGCGCCGAAGCGCAGGCCGGAGCCGGTGCGGGACACGCGCCGGCTCTTTTCGTTTCGGCGTCGGGGCGAATCGTTCCAGACAGGCGAGGCGGCAGACCCCCGACGAATTGCCGCAGGCCCGACCGGCCCAATTACATTGGGAAAAACCGCGTTCTACAACAAAATCGAATAGGTGTTACGAAAAACCTGATTTGCACGGGGTTTCGGTTACACTAAAGAAAGCAGTCAACCGCGCGCACCGCAAGCGGGAGGAGCGACAGCTGTTCGCCCCGGGGGCGGGGCGGCAGCGGGCGGAGGGAATAGGCAATATATTGCAATGATAAGCGGGATCGGCATTATATTGCTTTAGACTGGTCAAAGGGAGGAATCACATGACCAAACGGAGAAGCGTCCTGGGCTTCATGGGCGGCGCGGCCATCGCGCTGACCACGGGCCTGATGGCAACCTCGGCGCTGGCGCAGGAAGTCACGCTGAAGCTGCACCAGTTCCTGCCGGCCCAGGCCAACGTGCCGAAGCTGGTTCTGGATGTCTGGGCCGACAATGTCGAAAAGGACTCCGGTGGCCGCATCAAGGTCGATCGCTATGCCTCGATGCAGCTGGGCGGCAAGCCGCCAGAGCTGATTGACCAGGTGATCGACGGCGTGGCCGATGTGGTCTGGACCGTGGTGGGCTATACCCCCGGCCGGTTCCCCTCGACCGAAGTGTTCGAACTGCCCTTCATGATGACCAACGCGCGCGCCACCACGCACGCCTTCTGGGACATGTTCCAGGAGCATATGAAGGACACCGAATTCAAGGATGTGCACATCATCGGCGCTTGGGTGCATGGCCCCGGCATGATCCATACCGCCGATCCGGTCGAGCATCCGGAGGATATGGAAGGCATGAAGATCCGCGGCGGGTCGCGTCAGGTCAACGCGCTGCTGACCCACCTGGGGGCCACCCCGGTCGGCATGCCGGTTCCGGCGGTCTCCGAGGCGCTGAGCAAGGGCGTGATCGACGGCACCACCATTCCGTGGGAGGTGACCACCTCGCTCAAGGTGCCGGAGCTGGTGCACAACCATACCGAATTCACCGGCAAGGCGCTTTATACCGTGACCTTCGTTCTGGCGATGAACAAGGAGAAGTACGAAAGCCTGCCGGATGACCTGAAAAAGGTGATCGACGACAATTCGGGGCTGGAATTCTCGATCTTCGCCGGCGGCACGCAGGCCGATTCCGATGGTCCGGCGCGTCAGGTCGCGGTCGACATGGGCAACGACATCATCACCATCAGCGAAGCCGACACCGCCGAATGGCGCGCGGCGGCGCAGCCGGTCTATGATGAGTGGGTTGCCGACGTGAAGACCAAGGGTCTCGACGGTCAGGCGCTGATCGACGAAGCCCAGGCGCTGATCGAAAAATACACTCCGATGTACGAGAAGTGATCGCAAGGCGATCGAAAGAGCCGCGGCGGCCTGACCGCCGCGGCTTTGTTTGCGGGGGTGGGAACCGATGCACAAACTGATGATGGGATTGGCGCGGTTCATGGCCGTGGCCGGCGGTGTGGTGCTGAGCGCACTGATCGTTCTGACCTGCCTGTCGATCACGGGCCGGCTGCTGAGCAGCCTGTTTCACGGCAGCCTGATGCAAAGCGTCGCGCCGGGATTCTCCAGATGGATGATCGACATCGGCGTGGGGCCGATCAACGGCGACTTCGAACTGGTCGAGGCCGGCGTGGCCTTTGCGATCTTCGCCTTTCTGCCGCTGTGCCAGATCACGGCCGGGCATGCCTCGGTCGATGTGGTGGCGAACATGTTGTCGCGCGGCGTCAACCGGTTCCTGCGGATGGTGACCGAGGTGGTCTTTGCCGCGGTGCTGGTGCTGATCGCCTGGAAGCTGTTCGACGGGATGCTGTCGAAGAAAAGCTATGGCGAGACGTCGTTTCTGCTGCAGTTCCCGGTCTGGTGGGCCTATGCGGCCAGTTTCGTGGGGGCGCTGATGGCGGCCCGTGTCGGGGTCTATATGGCCGGGGTTCGGATCACGGAATTCCTGACCGGCCGCATTCAGGTCTGGGATGGGGTGGAGACTGATCAATGAGCGCACTTGAAGTAGGGATTGCCTCCTTTCCGGCCCTGATGGTGCTGATTTTTCTGCGGGTGCCGATCGGCCTTGCGATGTTCGTGGTCGGTCTGGTCGGGCTGACGATCGTCACCGGCGACACCACGGTGCCCTTCGCCCGGCTGAAGAGCGAGACCTATACGACCTTTTCCAGCTATTCGCTGACCATCGTGCCGATGTTCCTGCTGATGGGGCATTTCGCAACCCTGGGCGGCATGTCGAACGCGCTGTTCAAGGCTGCCGAGGGCTGGCTGGGGCATCGCAAGGGTGGCGTTGCCATGGCGGCGATCGGCGCCTGCGCCGGCTTCGGCTCGATCTGCGGCTCGTCGCTGGCGACCGCTGCCACCATGGGCCGCGTCGCCCTGCCGGAGCTGAAGCAATACGGCTATGCCGGCGGGTTTTCGACCGCGACGCTGGCCGCCGGCGGCACGCTGGGCATCCTGATCCCGCCCTCGGTGGTGCTGGTGATCTACGCCATCCTGACCGAGCAGAATATCGCCAAGCTGTTCCTGGCGGCCTTCATCCCGGGCCTGCTGGCGGCGCTGGGCTATGTGCTGGCGATCTCGGTCTATGTGCGGCTCTATCCGGATTCGGCCGGTATCCGCCCGCGCATGCCCTATGCCGCGCGGTTCGCCGCGCTGGTCCGCGTCTGGCCGGTTCTGCTGGTCTTCGGGCTGGTGGTGGGCGGCATCTATCTGGGCTGGTTCACCCCCACCGAAGGCGCCGCCGTCGGTGCCGCCGGTACCGGTCTGATCGCCTTCATCAACGGCGGACTGAACCGGGCGACGCTGATCGACAGTTTCTATGTCACCGCGCGGTCCACCGCGATGATCTTCTTCATCGTGCTGGGCGCGGGGTTCTACAACGGCTTCCTGGCGCTGACCCAGGTGCCGCAAGAGCTGTCGAACTATGTCGTCAGCCAGGGCCTCAGCCCCTGGGTGGTGCTGGCGCTGATCCTGGTGTTCTACCTGGTGTTCGGTTGCCTGATGGACAGCCTCAGCATGATCCTGCTGACCATTCCGATCTTCTACCCGGTGATCAGCGCCATGGATTTCGGCCTGATCCATCTGGCCGATCTGCAGGCCGATGCGGCGCTGGAGGTGCTGAAGCACGGCATACCCGAGGGGATGGGGTCGGACATGCTGGCCTCGATCAAGAGCGCGATCGCCAGCGGCGCCGAGCTGACCCGCGAGCAGATGAAGGCGCTGGACATCCGCGTCACCCGCGGCATGGCCAACCGGATCGAGACCGAGCATGTGGCGATCTGGTTCGGCATCCTGGTGCTGATCGTGGTCGAGGTCGGCCTGATCACGCCGCCGGTGGGGATGAACCTGTTCATCATCAACGCGATGGATCGCACCACGCGGATGGTCGACACCTACAAGGCGGTGATGTTCTTCGTCGCCTCGGACATCATCCGGGTGATCATCCTGGTGGCCTTCCCGGCGATCACGCTGTTCCTGTTGCCATAGCAGCGGCGCGATCCGCGAAACCATCCGGCCCGGTCCCCGCAAGGGGGCCGGGTTTTTCGTATGCGGGAGCGTGCGCCGGTCGCCGCCGCCGGTTCCGGCCGGGCAGGCGGACTGTTGGCTGTATTGCAAAATAATGCCGAAATCTTTGGCACTATCTTGCATATCTGCGCCGGAGATGCATGATGACCCCAGCGAGTCCCGGCGCCGGGTGGAGGAGTGCGCACCGGCATCGGGACAGGCAATCGGGACCGAGAGGGAGGAGAACCCATGCAGGCATCGGGTAACGCCGCGATCTATTTCGTCGATCGCCATATCGGCGAAGGCCGCAGCGACAAGGTCGCGTTCCGCGAGGCGGACGGCGGCAAGCGCAGCCTGACCTATGGACAGCTGGCCGAGGAGACCGGCCGCTTTGCCGGCGCGCTCTATCGTCACGGCGTGCGGCGCGAGGAGCGGGTGGCGATGATCGTCCGCGACCAGATCGAATTTCCGGTGGTGTTCTGGGGCGCGCTCAAGGCCGGTGCGATTCCGGTGCCGCTGAACACGCTGCTGTCCAGCGACATCTACGAGGCGATCCTGAACGACAGCCGCGCCTCGATCCTGGTGGTCTCGGAGGAGCTGTGGGAGGTGGTCGCGCCGGCGGTGGCCGACAACCGCTTTCTGCGCGCCATCCTGGTGATCGGCGATGCGCCCGCGGGCACCGAGAGCTACATGGATTTCGTCGATGGCGCCGAGCCGGTCGCGGCGGTCGAGGCGCATGACGACGAACTGGCCTTCTGGCTCTATTCCTCGGGCTCCACCGGGTTGCCCAAGGGGGTGCGTCACGTCCATTCCAGCCTGAAGGCCACCGCCGACACCTTCGCCGCGCAGGTGCTGGGCATCCGCGAGGATGATGTGGTCTATTCGGTGGCCAAGCTGTTCTTCGCCTATGGCATGGGCAACGGCATGTCCTTCCCGCTGTCGGTGGGGGCGACCGCGATCCTCTTTGCCGGGCGGCCGACGCCCGAGGCGGTGTTCGAGATCATGAAGACCGAACGCCCGACGATCTTCTGCGGGGTGCCGACGCTCTATGCCGCGGTGGTGGCGGCGCAGGAGGCCGCGGGCGGCAAGCCGGAGCATTGCATCCGCATCTGCACCTCGGCCGGCGAGGCGCTGCCGCGCGAGATCGGCGAACGCTGGGAACGGCTCTGGGGCGCCGAGATCATCGACGGCGTCGGCTCGACCGAGATGCTGCATATCTTCCTGTCGAACCGGCCGGGCGACATTGTCTACGGCACCTCCGGCGTGGCGGTGCCGGGCTATGAGGTGCGGCTGGTCGACGAGCATGACGAGGATGTCGCCGAGGGTGGGGTGGGCGAGCTGCTGGTGCGCGGCCCGTCCTCGGCCGATGGCTACTGGAACCGGCGCAACAAGTCGCAGTCGACCTTCGCCGGCCACTGGACCCGCACCGGGGACAAATACGAACGCACGCCGGACGGGCGCTATGTCTACTGCGGGCGCACTGACGACATGTTCAAGGTCTCGGGCATCTGGGTGTCGCCCTTCGAGGTGGAGCAGACGCTGGTGGAGCACCCCGCCGTGCTGGAGGCCGCCGTCGTGGCCCGTGCCGATGACAAGGGTCTGGACAAGCCGGCGGCCTATATCGTGCTGAAACCCGGTGCCGATCCCGCGATCGTCGGCGATCTCAAGGATCTGGTCAAAGAGAAGATCGGCATGTGGAAATACCCGCGCTGGATCGAAGTGGTGGAGGAACTGCCGAAGACCGCCACCGGCAAGATCCAGCGCTACAAGCTGAGGGAGACCGCATGATGGCGTCGCTCGACTGGTCCGAAACCCCGCAGACCCCGCTGGTGGTGAATGGCGTCACGCTGGAATACAAATGCCTCGGCCCTTCGCCGGACCGGGCGCCGACCATCGTGATGCTGCACGAGGGGCTGGGTTGTACCGCGCTGTGGCGCGATTTCCCGGCCAGGGTGGCCGAGCGGACCGGCATGGGCGTGCTGGTCTATTCGCGGCAGGGCTACGGCCAGTCGGACCCGGTGGCGCTGCCGCGGCCGCTGGATTTCATGACCCGCGAGGCGGTCGATGTGCTGCCGCATATCCTCGATCAGGCGGGCATCCGGCACTGCATCCTGTTCGGCCATTCCGACGGCGCCACCATCGCCGCGATCTATGGCGGCAGTGTCGAGGATTTCCGGGTGCGCGGGTTGATCCTGATGGCGCCGCATTTCTTTACCGAGGAGATGGGGCTGGCCGAGATCGTCAAGGCGAAGGAGGTCTATGAGACCACCGACATGAAGGCGCGGATGGGCAAGTATCACCGCGACCCCGAGGGCGCCTTCCGCGGCTGGAACGACGTCTGGCTCGATCCCGGGTTCAAGGCATGGAACGTCGGCGACGTGATCGACTATTTCCGCATTCCGGTGCTGGCGATCCAGGGCCGCGACGACCAATACGGCACGCTGGCGCAGATCGAGGAGATCGAGACGCGCTCTTACGCGCCGGTCGATACCGCGATCCTCGACGACTGCAAGCATGCGCCGCATCTGGAGCAGCCGGAGAAGACGCTCGACGTCGTGGTGGAGTTCGCCGCGCGGCTGGAACGGATCGAGGCGGCCGAGGTGGTGCCGGTCTGAATGGCCGGCGTCGCGCTGCCATCGCACGCGCATGTGCCGGGACGCACGCCCCGGCACCCCGAGGGGACCTTCGACGCCCTGACCAGGACGGCGCGGCCGGGCATGACGCCCGCCGCGCTTGCCGCATCCGAGGCTTGGCGCGCCGGCTGGGTCTGTCTTCGGGCCGGCTACTGCTGGGAGGCGCATGAGCTGTTCGAGCCGGTCTGGATGGCGCTGCCGCCGAACTCGCGCGAGCGCGCCTTTGTCCAGGGGGTGATCCAGCTGGCCAATGCCCGGCTGAAGGCGCGGATGGATCGGCCCCGCGCGGTGGTGCGGATCAGCCTGCTGGCGCTGCGCCACCTGGAGGCCGCCGGCGCCGAGGGGGCGGCGGCGATGGGGGTGGATGCGGCCGAGCTGGAACCTCTGCTGGAGTCGCTGCGGCGGGGCGCGAATCTGGCGGAGAGATGATGCAGGATAATGCATACGTCTGTTTTCTGCGGTCGCAAAAAACTGCATAAAGTAACTAACTGACTGAAATTACTCAAAACAACATCAGCATTATTATGCACATTCCTGTTTACGGCGGCTGCGGAATGTCATAAAGTGCACCCAAGACAAGATCTTTCAGGAGCGCGACATGGCCAAAGTGATCGACTTTCAGACCGACCCCTCGAAGTACCGTCACTGGCGGGTCGAATATGATGGGGACGTCGCCAATCTCTACATGGATGTGGACGAGAACGGCGGCCTCTTCGACGGCTATCAGCTGAAGCTCAACTCCTACGACCTGGGCGTGGATATCGAGCTGGCCGATATCGTCCAGCGGATGCGGTTCGAGCACCCCGAGGTGAAGGTGGTGGTGATGCAGTCGGGCAAGGACAAGGTGTTCTGCGCCGGCGCCAACATCCGCATGTTGGGCGGCGCCACCCATGCCCACAAGGTGAACTTCTGCAAATTCACCAACGAGACCCGCAACACCTTCGAGGCGGCGGAAGAGGATTCGGGCCAGAAATACATGGCCGCGGTCAAGGGTGCCTGCGCCGGCGGCGGCTATGAGCTGGCTCTGGCCTGCAACTACATTATGCTGACCAACGACAGCTCGTCGTCGGTGGCGCTGCCCGAGGTGCCGCTCTTGGCGGTGCTGCCGGGCACCGGCGGGCTGACCCGGGTCACTGACAAGCGCAAGGTGCGCCGCGATCTGGCCGATGTGTTCTGCTCGGTCGAGGAGGGCGTGAAGGGCCAGCGCGCGGTGGACTGGCATCTGGTCGACGAGGTGGTGCCGAACTCCAAGTTCGACGAGGTGGCGCAGGAGCGTGCCCATGAATTCGCCGCCCAGTCGAAGAAGCCCTCGGGCCTGACCGGTATCGCGCTGACGCCGCTGGACCGGACCTTCGGCGAGGACAGCGTGACCTATTCGCTGGTCGAGGTCGCCATCGATCGCGCCGGGCGCAAGGCCACCGTCACCCTGTCGGGCCCGGATGCCGCTGCCCCGGCCAGCATGGACGCGGTGCAGGCGCAGGGCAGCGAGGGCTACATGCTGCGGCTGGCGCGCGAGCTGGACGACGCCATTCTGCATCTGCGGCTGAATGAGCGGGAAATCGGCCTGTTGGTGTTCCGCAGCCAGGGCGACCCGGAAAAGCTGATCGCGCATGAAAAGCTGCTGATCGACAACGCCGATCACTGGCTGGCCAACGAGATCCTGAAATACTGGAAGCGCGTGCTGAAGCGGGTCGACCTGACCTCTCGCTCGATGGCGGCGATGGTCGAACATGGCAGCTGCTTTGCCGGCGTGCTGGCGGAACTGCTCTGGGCTTGCGACCGCAGCTACATGATGCTGGACGAGTTCGAGGGCGACAACCGGCCGCTCGCCACCGTGACGCTGACCGAGGGCAACTTCGGCCTCTATCCGATGAGCAACGATCTGACCCGGCTGCAGACCCGTTTCCTCGGCGCGCCGGAGACCGTCGATGTGCTGAAGGCGCGGATCGGCGAGCCGATGGAGGCCAAGGAGGCCGACGAGGCCGGGCTGATCACCTATGCTTTCGACGATATCGACTGGGAGGACGAGGTGCGCATCTTCCTTGAGGAACGCGCCAGCTTCAGCCCGGATGCGATGACCGGCATGGAGGCGAACCTGCGCTTTGCCGGGCCGGAGACGATGGAAACCCGCATCTTCGGCCGCCTGACCGCCTGGCAGAACTGGATCTTCCAGCGGCCCAACGCGGTGGGCAAGGACGGCGCGCTGCAACGCTACGGCACCGGCATCCGCGGCGATTACAACATGGAACGGGTCTGACCGACCAGCGGGCGCGCCGGTGGCGCGCCCTATGACATGGCGCCGCGGCATCCCGCGCGGGGCGAATTTTCAAGGGAGTGGACGAATGCTCGATCTGATCAATGTCAGCTATGACACGCAAATCCCCAACAACGTCGGGCTCAGCTCGGACAAGCGGGTTCTGAAGGCGCTGGAGAAATGGCACCCCGGCTATATCAACTGGTGGTCGGACCTGATCCCGCAGAACTTCCAGCAATCGCTGGTCTATCTGCGCACCGCCGTTTCGGTCGACCCCAAGGGCTGGGCGAAATTCGACTATGTGAAGATGCCGGAATACCGCTGGGGCGTGCTGCTGGCGCCGCAGGTCGACGGCCGCACCATCCCCTGTGGCGAGCATTTCGGCGAACCCGCGTGGCAGGAGGTTCCCGGCGAATACCGCAACCTGCTGAAACGCCTGATCGTCATCCAGGGCGATACCGAGCCGGCCTCGGTCGAACAGCAGCGGTTCCTGGGCCTGACCGCGCCGTCGCTCTATGACATGCGCAACCTGTTCCAGGTCAACGTGGAAGAGGGTCGCCACCTCTGGGCGATGGTCTATCTGCTGCACAAGTACTTCGGCCGCGACGGCCGCGAAGAGGCGGACGATCTGCTGCTGCGGTCGAGCGGCTCGGAAGAGGCGCCGCGGATGCTGGGTGCATTTAACGAGGAAACGCCGGACTGGCTGTCCTTCTTCATGTTCACCTATTTCACCGACCGCGACGGCAAGATGCAGCTGGAAAGCCTGGCGCAATCGGGCTTTGATCCGCTGAGCCGCACCTGCCGCTTCATGCTGACCGAGGAAGCGCACCACATGTTCGTGGGCGAGACCGGCGTCGGCCGCACCATCCAGAAGACCTGTGAGGTGATGGTGGCGAACGGCATCGACGATCCCTACGACATCGACAAGATCCGCTCGTTCGGGGTGATCGACCTGCCGACCATCCAGAAGAAGCTGAACCTGCACTACACGCTGTCGCTCGACCTGTTCGGGCAGGAAGTGTCGACCAACGCGGCGAACGCCTTCAACGCCGGTATCAAGGGCCGGTACATGGAGCATCGGATCACCGACGACCACAAGCTGACCGACGACACCTACAAGGTGTGGGATCTGGTCGACGGCAAGCTGGTGCAGCACGACGTGCCGGCGCTGACCGCGATCAACATGCGCCTGCGCGACGACTATACCCGCGACGCCCAGGGCGGCGTGACCCGCTGGAACAAGATCATCGAGAAATCGGGTGTCCAGTTCGAGATGAAGCTGCCGCACGAGGCCTTCAACCGCAAGATCGGCGTCTTTGCCGAGAAGCTGTTCGACCCCGAAGGCAAGCTGGTCTCGGGCGCCGACTACGATGCGGGCATCAAGGACTGGCTGCCGACCCATGCGGACGGCGATTTCATCCAGAGCCTGATGAAGCCGGTCACCGAGCCGGGCCAATACGCCAGCTGGATCGCCGCGCCGAAGGTCGGCATCGACAACAAGCCGGGCGACTTCGAATACGTCAAGCTGCACATGGCCTGACGATCACCCGGCCCCGGCCGGCGTGCGACACCCCTGGCCCGGCGTTCTGCCGGGCCGGATCCCCGCGCTCCGCGACAGCGGTTTTGCCGTGGCGGGCGCAGACGTGCTAGACTGGACCGCAGGATGGTATTATCCCGGGGCCGGTCTGCATGTCCGGTTCGACACGAGACGCATGTAAACGGAGCCTCTGCCATGAACATCAGCAGGTCCAAAGCCGAAACGCCCCGTTTGAACGCCCTGTCCGTTGAGATCTCTCAATTGCACGGGCCCTGTGTGGGATGCAGTGATTGCGTGGGCCTGTGCGTGGCGCTGATCGACGCTCTGGTGGTGCCAGACGTGATCCTGAGCAAGAAGCGCGAGAGCCAATGAACAAGCCGCTGAAACAGCACCTCATCGACCCCGAAATCTGCATCCGCTGCTATACCTGCGAAATGACCTGCCCGGTCGAGGCGATCGAGCATGACGACAACAACGTCGTCATCGACGCCTCCAAGTGCAACTTCTGCATGGATTGCATCCCGGTCTGCCCCACCGGCTCCATCGACGAATGGCGCGTGGTCAACGACCCCTATTCGCTGGACGAGCAGTTCGGATGGACCGAGCTGCCGGCGCAGGAGGATATCAAATCCGCCGGCGGCGAGGCCGACACCGGGCTTGAGGCGATCGACGACGCCATGGCCGCCCTGCTGGCCGAGGCGCATGCCGGCGCCGGCGGCAAGGCCAAGGCGCCTGCCTCGGCCTCCAAGCCGACGGTGAACATGTACAACCTCGGCAAGCCGGCCGAGGCGACGGTGCAGGGCAACTATCGTCTGACCTCGGAGGAATCCGACAGCGACGTGCGCCACATCATCCTGGATCTGGGCAGCCTGCCGTTCCCGGTGCTGGAGGGGCAGAGCGTGGGCATCATCCCGCCGGGCGTGGATGCCGAGGGCAAGCCGCATCTGCCGCGGCTCTATTCCGTGTCCAGCCCGCGCGATGGCGAGCGGCCGAATTTCAACAACCTCTCGCTCACCGTGAAGCGGGAGCCGGGCGGGCTCTGCTCGAACTACGTCTGCGACCTGAAGAAGGGCGACAAGGTTCAGCTGACCGGGCCGTTCGGCGCCACCTTCCTGATGCCCGACGATCCGCAGGCGCGGCTGCTGATGATCTGCACCGGCACCGGCTCGGCGCCGATGCGCGGCTTCACCATGCGCCGCCAGCGCACCGTGGGGGCGAAGTCCGGCGGCATGGTGATGTTCTTCGGCGCCCGCACGCCCGACAGCCTGCCCTATTTCGGCCCGCTGAACAAAATGCCGGAAGCCATGCTGAAAAAGCATCTGGTGTTCTCGCGCATTCCCGGTGCGCCCAAGGAATATGTGCAGGACCGCATGATGGTCGAGGAGGAGGCGGTCGCCGAGATGATCGCCGATCCCAACACCCACATCTATATCTGCGGCCTGCGCGGCATGGAGGAAGGCGTCGAGAAGGCGCTGACCAATATCGCCGAAAGCATCGGTCAGCCGTGGAGCGCGCTGCGCGATACCATGCGCGAAGAAGGCCGCTATCACGTGGAAACCTACTGAATGACCGAGACCACCGAAGGGGCGGCGCTGCCGCCCCCGTTCGAGCATGAAATCCGTGTGACCTGGGCCGACTGCGATCCGGCCAAGATCGCCTATACCGCGCGGCTGCCCTATTTCGCGCTGGATGCCATCGACGCCTGGTGGGAGCATCACCTGGGCGGCGGCTGGTATCACCTTGAGCTCGACCTGAACATGGGCACGCCCTTCGTGCACCTGAGCCTGGATTTCGTCTCGCCGGTCACGCCGCGTCATCGGCTGATCTGCCAGGTCTGGCCCAGCAAGCTCGGCACCAAGTCGATCGAGTTCCGGGTTGACGGCTATCAGGACGGCAGGCTCTGCTTCAAAGGCCGGTTCGTGAATGTCTTCACCGTGGCCGCGGATTTCACCTCGCAGCCGGCGCCGCCGGAGATCCGCGCGCTGGTGGAGCCGCTGTTGCGGCCCTGAAGCGCGGTTTCGTCGTTGCGTCCGGATCCGCAAGATAGTGCAGATTCTGACTGTTTTTGTGGCAAAAGGGTTTGAACCAGCCTCAAACCCGGTCTAGGTTTGTGCAATATTTTTCACAAATGACCGCGGGCATGACTGAAATCACCAATTTCCGAGGCGAGGCGACGCCGCAATCGCAGGCGACCCGGATCGAGGCCGAGGTCGCGGCGCTGATCCAGCGGGTCGGCGAGCGGGTGCGCCGCGCGCGGGAGCGGCGCGGCATCCCGCGCCGGGTGCTGTCGGACATGTCGGGCGTCTCGCCGCGCTATCTGGCGCAGCTTGAGGCGGGCGAGGGCAATATCTCGATCGGTCTGTTGCAGCGGGTGGCCATCGCGCTCGACCACCGGATCGAATGGCTGGTGGGCGAGGAGGACCCGTGGAACTCCGACGCGTTGCGGGTGGCCGATCTGTTCCGCAGCTCCAGCGCCG
>JBFXGQ010000062.1:0-13150 GCA_050177915.1 Pseudodonghicola sp.
AACGTGTCGTTCGAGATGCAGAACCTGGTGCGGGGTCTGGTGCTGCTGGTGGCGGTTCTGGCCGACAGCATCGTCAATCCGCGCAACGAGGAGACCTCGCAGCAGGGCGATATCTGACGGTGAAATCTGAAAGGCCCCAAGGCCGGGCGGTCGGAGGAGACCGGCGGCGGCGGGGAGGACACAAACGGGAGGAAGTCATGAAGAAACTACTGAAATTCGGATGCGGTGCCGCGCTGGCGGCGCTGGTCGGGCTGGCCGGTGCCGCCCATGCCCAGAGCAGCATGGATGACCCGCTGCGCGACGGCTACTACGAGACCTTCAAGGGCAAGAAGGTGGTCTTCGTGCCGGTGTTCATGGGCCTGGACCTGACCGAGGGCTGGTCCAAGATCATGGCCAGCCAGGCCGAAAAGCTGGGCTACAGCTATGAGGTTCGCAACTCGAACTTCAACACCGCCGCCGGGGCGCAGACGCTGACCTCGCTGATCAGCGAAAAGCCCGATGTGATCGTGGTGCAGAACCCCGACGTGCAATCCTATGCCAAGCTGCTGCGGCAGGCGGAAAAGGCCGGGATCCGGGTCATTCAGCTGAACATGAAGACCAACTATCAGACCACCGGCTTCGTCGGTGCCGATGTCGAGCTGATCGGCGAACGTCAGGCCGAGGCCGCGGTCGCCAAATGCAGCGGCGGCGACCAGCCCGGTAAGGTTCTGGTTCTGGCCGGTCCGCCGACCAGCCCGTTCTCGGCCTATATGCTGAAGGGCTACGAGAATGTCCTGAACGCCAACCCCAAGGTGCAGATCGTCTCGGTGCAGTCGACCGGCGACTATGAATCCTCCAAGGCCAAGTCGATCACCCAGGTGGTGCTGCAGCAGCACCCCGATCTCTGCGCTATCCTCGGGGTCTGGGACAATACCGACGTCGGCACCGCCGCTGCGCTGCAGGAGGCCGGCAAGGCCGGCGAGGTGCTGGTGACCACCTCGGGCGGCGGCGGCGAGCTGGCCTGCAAGGGCCTGCGCGAGGGCATGTGGCAGTATTACGTCAGCTACGACGTGCCGGGTCAGGGCCGCGACCTGAACGCGCTGATCGTGGCGGCGCTGCAGGACACCAACGAGGTCGGCAGCACCAAGACCGTGCTCTACACCCCGCTGGTCGAATACACCCCCGAGAACCTGGGCGACGAGCGCTGCTGGACGCTCGACACCCTGCGCTGAGCGCAGGCGCGCAAGGTACATCGCATGAAACTCCTCTCCCGGAGCCTGCTCCGGGAGAGGGACGGGAGGCGCGCGTCCGCTCCCAAGACGGCAGGCTTGAGGCATCGAAAACATGAATACTCTGGTGAAACTGCGCTACCGCTTCTGGCCGGACAAGATCTTCGGCGAGATCCTGCAGAAGCCCTGGATGGAGACCGCGGTGCCGCTTCTGGTGCTGCTGCTGGTCATCACCTTCTTCAGCGCCCAGATCGACAATTTCATCTCTGCGGCCAACCTGTCGGATACGATGCGGCAGGCCTGCGAGCTGGGCTTTGTCGTCATGGGCATGTCGATCGTTCTGATCGTCGGCGGCATCGACCTGTCGGTCGGCTCGATCTACGCGCTGTGCAATCTTCTGGCGCTCTACTGCGTCAACGTGCTGGGCTTCGGCATGGTGCCGACGGCGGCGATCGCGCTGGTCGCGGGCGGGTTGCTGGGGGCGGTCAACGGCTTGCTGATCGGCTATCTCAGGATGCGCGCGTTTCTGACCACCATGGTCACGCTGATCGTCTACAAGGCGGCGCATGACATGCTGAACGCCAAGGTCGGGGTCGAGATCTCGGCCAATTTCCCCGATGCCCCGGCCTGGGACTATCTGGGCTACGGCACCTTCCTGTCGCTGCCGATCATCCTGTGGATCTTCGCCGTGGTGGCGGTGGCCGGTCATATCTTTCTGACCCGGCTGCGCGCCGGCTGGCACGTGATGGCGATCGGCGGCAACCGGCGGTCGGCCTATAACACCGGCCTGCCGGTCAAGCGGGTGGTGGCGCTGTCCTATGTCGCCTCGGGCGTCTTCACCGCGGCGGCGGCGATCTTCTACGCCTCGCGGCTGGCCTCGCCCGGCGCCGATACCGGCAAGGGGCTGGAAATCGTGGTGCTGACCGCGGCCATCCTGGGCGGCATCCGCCTGGGCGGCGGCAAGGGGTCGGTGATGAAGGCGATCCTCGGCACGCTGATCATCCTGCTGCTGACCAACGGCATGCTGCGGATGGCGATGTCGGCGGGCTCGTCGCGGGTGATCCTGGCCACCATCCTGCTGCTGGCGGCGCTGCTCGACATCCGCTGGTTCAAGAACCGTCACAAGGCGGTGCAGGAGCTCTATGTCAGCCCCGGCTACATGGAACTGCCGCCACCGCAGGAGACCGCCGCGGACTCCGGCTCTCCCTTCGCGCTGAACGACAAGCTGCGCCGGGTCGAGACCATCGGCCTGGGCGAGATCGAGAGCCCCGAGGACGTGGTGCTCGATTCCGACGACAATCTCTATTGCGGCAACCGGCACGGCGATATCGTCCGCTTTCTCGCCCCCGACTACAAGGAGCAGGAGGTCTATGCCCATATCGGCGGCCAGCCGCTGGGCATGGCGATGACGCGCGAGGGGATGCTCTATGTCTGCGTCGGCGGCATGGGTCTCTATCGGGTCACGCCGGCGCGTCAGGTCGAGAAGGTCACCGACGAGACCAACCGGTCGCTGCTGTCGATCATCGACGACAGCCGGTTGCGGCTGGCCGACGACCTCGACATCGCGCCGGACGGGCGGATCTTCTTCTCCGAGGCGACGGTGCGCTACGAGATGCACGAATGGCCGACCGACAGCCTCGAGGCGCGTGGCAACGGGCGGATCATCTGCTACGACCCGCGCAACGGCAAGACCACCACCTGCCTGCGCAATCTGGTGTTCCCCAACGGCATCGTCATGGCCTCGGACGGGCAGTCGATCCTGTTCGCCGAAAGCTGGGCCTGCCGCATCAGCCGCTATTGGTTCGACGGTCCCAAGGCCGGTCAGGTCGAGCGGGTGATCGACGATCTGCCGGGCTATCCGGACAACCTGAACCGCGCCTCGGACGGCAATTACTGGCTGGCGATCATGGGCATGCGCAATCCGGTCTTCGACCTGGCGATGCGCAAGCCCGCCTTCCGCCGCCGCATGTCCAAGAAGCTGCCCGGCGACGAATGGCTGGCGCCGAACCTCAACACCGGCTGCATCGTCAAGATCAGCGAAAGCGGCGAGGTGCTGGATGTGATGTGGGATCTGGGCGGGATGAACCACCCGATGATCACCTCGATGCGCGAACACCGCGGCCAGCTCTATATCGGCGGCATTCACAACAACCGTATCGGCCGGCTCAAGCTGGACCAGGCCGATACCGATTTTGTCGATCTGAAGGTGTCCCATGCTTGATACGGTTGGACAGATGCTGGGCGGGCTGTTCGGACGCCGGCGCTCGAGCCTCGCGGTGCCGATCCTCGACGGGGTGTTCAAGCCCAACAACCTGCTGGAAGAGGCCGAGGTGCTGGCCGAACGTCCCGGGCTGGAGGATATGGCGGCGGGTCCCGACGGGCAGCTCTATCTCGCTTGCGGGGCGGAGGTGCTGGCGCTGGGCGCCGATGGCGCGCTGAGCGTGGTGGAGAGCTTCGACGCGCCGGTGACCGCGCTGGCGGTGCTGGGCGATGGCCGCCGCGCCGTGGCGCTGGGCGACCGGGTGGTGATCTCGGGCGGCGCCGCGCCGGTGACCGAGGCGGCAGGCAAGCCGTTGCGTGCGGTGACCGCGCTGTCGGTGACGCCGGCGGGCCGGCTGCTGATCTGCGACGCATCCGCCCGCCATGGCTGCGACGGCTGGCGTCACGACCTGATGACCAAGGGCGCGACCGGCCGCCTGCTGTCGCTCGACCCCGCCACCGGCGCGGCCGAGGTGCTGCAATCCGGTCTGGCCTGGGCCTATGGCGCGCATTGCGAGCCGGGCGGCGGCGTGCTGATCTCGGAAAGCTGGCGGCACCGGCTGCGGCTGGCCGGCAAGGGCGACGCCATGGGCGAGCTGCCGGGCTATCCGGCGCGGATCACCGCCACGGCGGACGGCGGCTTCTGGCTGTCGCTCTTTGCCGCGCGGATGCAGATCGTCGAATTCGTGCTGAGCGAGACCGACTTCCGCCGCGAGATGATGGCGACGGTCGATCCGAAATACTGGATCTCGCCGGCCTACAGCTCGGGCCACGACTTCCTAGAACCGCTGCAGAGCGGCGGGGTCAAGCAGATGGGCATCCTGAAACCCTGGGCGCCGCCGCGGTCCTACGGGCTGGCGGTGCGCTTCGACGCGCAGCGCAAGCCGCTGATGTCGATGCACAGCCGCGTCGGCGGCGAAAACCACGGCATCGTGACGGTGCTGGAGCGCGGCGAGCAGGTGCTGGCCCTGTCCAAGGGCGCTGGCCGGCTGCTGCGGCTGGATGCCGGCGCGATCCGCGCCGCGAACGCAATCGGAGGGGCGCGCCAATGACACCCATTCTGGAAATGAAGGGCCTGACCAAGTTCTACGCGCGGGTCGCGGCGGTCGAGGACATCAACTTCACCCTGATGCCGGGCGAGGTGCACGCGCTGCTGGGCGAGAACGGCGCCGGCAAGTCGACGCTGACCAAGATGATCGCCGGCGTGGTCGCGCCCAGCCGCGGCGAGATCCTGCTGGAGGGCAAGCCGGTCGAGCTGCGCACCCCGGCCGAGGCGCTGGAGGCCGGCATCGCCATGGTGTTCCAGGAGACCAGCCTGGTGCCCTCGATGACGGTGGCGCAGAACCTCTTCATGGGCAACGAACGGTTCTTCAACCGTCTGCGCGGCATCAATATCGCCACCCAGCAGTTCATGCAGGCGCTGAACTTCCAGGTCGATCCCACCGCGCTGGTGCAGTCGCTGGGGGCCGCCAAGAAGCAGATGATCGAGATCGCCCGCGCCATGCTGTCGAACGCGCGGATCATCGTCTTTGACGAGCCGACGGCGACGCTGACGCCCGAGGAGAAGCGGCATTTCTTCGATCTGGTGAAGACGCTGAAGGACCGCGGCGTGGCGGTGATCTTCATCAGCCACGCGCTGGAGGAGGCGCTGGCGATCTCGGACCGGATCACCATCCTGCGCGACGGCCGCCATGTGGTCACCGACGACACCGCCAATTTCGACCGGGCGCGGATCATTCAGTCGATGGTCGGCCGCAGCCTGTCGGAAGAGCTCTACGGCAAGAAGAAGGAGTTCGTCCGCCCGCCGGGCGAACGCATCCTGCAGGTCAGCAACCTGCGGATGGGCAACGTGGTGCGCAACAACTCGCTGTCGGTCTTCGCCGGGCAGGTGACCGGGATCTTCGGTCTGGTCGGCTCGGGGCGGACCGAGACCTTCAAGGTCGTCGCCGGCGCGCTCAAGCGCAACTATCTGAACGGCGGCGAGGTCTTCATCAACGGCAAGCGCGTGCGCTACCGGGTGCCGGCCCAGAGTCTGCGCGAGCGGGTGGCCTATATCACCGAGGACCGCAAGATCGAGGGGTTCTTCGAAACCATGTCGATCAAGGCCAACATCTTCATCGGCTGGCTGGCCAAGGCCGGTTGGGGGTCGTTCTGGCTGCGCCGGTCGCAGATGGACCGGATCGGCGAGGAATGGGGCAAGTCGCTGCACATCCGCTCGGTCAGCAAGGACGCCAAGGTGATCGAGCTGTCGGGCGGCAACCAGCAGAAGGTGGTGATCGCCAAATCGCTGATCCAGCAGCCCGACCTGATCATCTTCGACGAGCCGACCCGCGGGGTGGACGTGGGCGCCATCGCCGAGATTCACCAGATGATCGAGCGGCTGGCGGACGAGGGCAAGGCGGTGGTGGTGATCTCCTCCTACCTGCCCGAGGTGATGCAGCTGTCCGACCGTCTGCTGGTGGCGCGTCAGGGCCGGGTGGTGGAGGAGTTCACGCCGCTGGACGCCACCGAAGAGAAGCTGATGTATGCCGCCGTTCACTGACGGGGTGCGCGCCCGCGCCGGTCTGGCGCGGGCCGCTGCGGTCAGCGCCTGATATGCCGCCGCGCCTGGGCGAAGCTGCCGTGCAGCGTGGTCAGCCCGGTCTCGGTCGGCGCGGCGCAGAAGGCGGCCAGCGCGTCGATGCAGGCGGCGGGGATGTCCTCCTGCCCGGCGGTGCGGATCAGCCGCTGATGCAGATCCTCGAACCCGTAGGCGTAGTCCGCCGGCGTCATCTCGCAATAGTCGGTCAGGCTGGCGCCATCCTCCAGTTTCAGCTCGATCCGGCAACACAGGGTCGGCACGCTGTCATCGGCCAGCAGGTCGACCCGGTCGACCAGCGCGTTGATCTCGGCGTCGTCGTATTCCGTCATCATCGCCATCGACGGCGCGCCGCGCAGCAGGGTCTGGGCGATGCAGAAGGGGATGCTCATCAGCGTGCCGCCGATGGTCGAGAACGGTCCCTTGCTGTCCATCCCGGCATAGCCGCATTCATAGGGGTTCATCCGCACCGTGGCGCGGGCGACGCGGCGCCCCTGCAGCCGGTCGCGCAGGCCGAGCGCGGCGGTGACCGGGGTCTGGTTGAAGGCGCAGACCGGGAAGGGTTTGAAGGCCACCCGCAGCGTCTGCCAGTCGCGGCCGATCTTGGCGGTCACCGCCGCGGTGTCCAGCGGCTGGTCGGCAAAGGCCCGCGCCAGCCCCTTGGCGCCCTCATAGGCCTGGCGCAGGCTGACCGAGCCGGCGCGCGCCAGTTCGGTGGCGGTCCAGCCCGCCTGGGCGGTCATGCCGACCTGATAGCGCCATTCGTCGGTGCCCTCGGCAAAGGTCTGCAACAGCCCGCCGGAGAACGACACCGCATTGCCGAGCGCGGCGCAGATGCGCGCGGGCTCCATGCGCAGCAGCCGCGCGGTCGCCGCCGCCGCGGCGCCGGCGCCATAGAGCGTGGTGGCACGGAAGCCGCGCGGCGTGGTGTGGCCGGCCAGCAGCTCCTCGAACAGGCCGCCGACCTCGTAGCCCGCGATCATCGCCGGGATCAGATCCTCCATCCGGCCGCGGCCGCTTTCGATCAGCGCCATCAGCAGCGGAATCATCACCGCGCCCAGATGCGCCGCGCCGCAGGTGTCCTCCTGACCGCGGCCATGGAACAGCGCGCCATTGGCCAGCGTCGCGCCGGTCACCGTGCCGGTCTCGTCGCTGCCCAGAAACCGGGCCTCGCCGCCACCGGGATACATCGCCTGCGCGGCGCTGCGCGCCACCGGCTCATAGGGGGTGGCAAGCCCCGCCATGGCGATGCCATAGCCGTTCAGCAGGCAGACATGGGCCTTGTCCCAGACCGCATCGGGGATGGTCTCCCGCTCCAGCCCGGCCACGAAGCGCCCCAGTTCCTCAGCTATCGTCATGGTCTCCTCCCCTGATCCAGACGCGGCCCAGCTAAAGGTCGAAAATCTGTGGCGTCAACAAAATTGATAATTGACTCATAAATCATTTATGCCATTCTGTTCTCCAGGGAGAACGAGGGAGGAACCCATGTCGCAGTTTGCGGGCAAGGTCGTCGCCATCACCGGTGGCGCCAGTGGAATCGGTGCGGCCTGCGCCGAGGTCGTGGCGGCGCGCGGGGCAAAAGTGGCGGTGCTCGACCGCAATATCGACCACGCGCGCGAGGTTGCCGGGCGTCTGGGCGGCGCCGCCTTTTTCGTCGATGTGAGCGAAGAGGCCAGCGTTGTCGAGGCGATCGAGGCGGTCGAGCGCGAGATGGGGCCGATCGCCGGCGGCATCACCTCGGCCGGGATCGTGCAGACGCCGCAGCCGCCCTCGGAGCTGGAGATGGAGGTCTTCGACCGCATCTATCGGGTCAATTTCCGCGGTACCTATCTGTCGCTGCGCGAGATGGCCCGCCACATGCTGCCGCGCCGCGCCGGCAGCCTGGTGGCGCTCAGCTCGATCACCGCGCGCCGCTCGACGCCGCTGCATGCTTATGGGCCGGGCAAGGCGGCGGTGACCAATCTGGTCGGCGATCTGGCGGCCGAATGGGGCCGCGCCGGGCTGCGCGTCAACGCGATCGAGCCGGGCTATACCCGCACCCCGGCGCTGCAGGCGCAGATCGACCTGGGCCACCGCGATGTGGCTCTGATGAACGAGAATTCGACACTGGGCCGCATGGTCGAGCCGTCCGAGATCGGCACTGTCGCCGCCTTCCTGCTGTCCGAGGATGCCTCGGCGGTGACCGGGGTGTCGATGGCGGTCGATGCCGGCTTCTACCACGTCGGCTCGTGGAACCCCTACGGCGGCGTGCGCCGGCACTGAGGCGCCGCAACGGATTACGTCTGGCTGCCCGAGGGAGGGCGGCAATCTCAAGGGAGGAATGAAATGACCACGACTCAGGGGGCCGGGCTGTCCCGGCGCATGTTCCTGACAACCACCGGCGCCGCCGGGCTGGCAACGTTGGCCAGCCCGGCGATCCTGCGCGCGCAGGGCGCCACCATCAAGATCGGCATGCCGACCATCCTGTCGGGCCGGGTGGCGATCCTGGGCGAGACCGCCTCGGTCGGCGCCAAGATGGCGGTGGACGCCTTCAACGCCGCCGGCGGCATCGACGGCCGGATGATCGAGCTGGTGATCCGCGACAGCAAGGGCAAGCCGGACGAATCCGCCCGGGTGACCCGCGAGCTGCTCAGCAGCGACGGCTGCGCGCTGATCCTCGACGCCGAGGCCTCGGGTGGCAGCTTCGCGGTGCATGAGGTGGTGCGCGACACCGGCACCTATTGCGTGCATTCGATCTCGGAAACCTCGTCGCTGACCGCAGATCCCGCCAACCGCGCCCATTGGGTGTTCCGCGCCGGCCGTCAGGGCATCCACGACGCGATCTCGGGCGGGCTCTATGCCTCGCAACTGGCCAAGAACGGGATGACCCGCTGGGCCACCTGTTCGCCCGACTACGCCTATGGGCGGTCGACGACGGCGGAGTTCATGGAGTTCCTGTCGGTCTTCGCGCCGGAGGTGAAGCTGATCGGGGAAACCTGGCCGAAGATCTTCCAGCCGGATTACACCGAGAATATCACCAACCTGCTGAACATGGCGCCGGACGGGCTCTATTCCTGCCTCTGGGGCGGCGATCTGGTCGCCTTCTTCGATCAGTCCAGCCTGTACGGCCTGTTCGACCAGTTCCAGACCGTGGCAGTGAACATGGGCGACGTGCCGGTGCTTGAGGCGATCAAGAACCTGCCGGGCGGCATCCATTCGGGCAACCGCTATCACAAGGACATCCCCGACACCGAGGCGAACGAGGCCTGGGATGCCGAGTTCCGCAAGTCCGGCAAGCTGCCGACCAACTGGGCCTGGCAGACCTATACCGCGGCGCAGTTCATCATCGAGGCGTTGAAGGACACCAGGGGCGACACCAGCCGCGACAAGCTGGCCGATGCCACCCGCGGGCGCACCATCGACTGCCCGTTCGGTGTCAACGGCACGGTGACCATGCGCGAGGGTGACAACACGCTGGTCGATTACGCGATCGGCTATGGCCAGACGATTTCCAAGCCGCCCTATCTGACCGGCTTCGAACCGACCGGCTGGGACGTGATCACCGAATACGAGACGGAGTGGAAGAAGCGCAACGGCTTCCTCTGATCCGCTTCGCGATCTTCGCCGCCGCGCGGACAGGCGTCCGCGCGGCTTGTTTCTCTGAGAAGGGTTTCTCTGACAAAGAAAGCTGTCCCGGATGCTCGACCTCGACGCATTGATGCACTGCTTCGGCGCCACCTCCTGCCTGGTGACCCAGATGGCGACCGGCGTGATCATCGGAATGCTGCTGTTCCTCGTCGCCTCGGGGGTGACGCTGATCTTCGGCGTGCTCCACGTGGTGAACTTCGCCCATGGCGCCTTCTACATGATCGGCGCCTATTCCGCCTATTCCGCCTATGCGGTGACCGGCAATTACTATCTGTCGGTGCTGGCGGGGGCGGTGGCCGCCGCCGCGCTGGGCATCCTGTTCGAGCGCCTCGCCATCAGTCGGGTCTACAAGGAAAACCTGCTGATGCAGCTGCTGGTCTGCTACGCCTTCGTGCTGATCTGCGATGATGCGGTCAAGATCATCTGGGGCGCCGAGTATCTGGCGATGGGCATCCCGGACGAATTCCGGGTGCCGCCGCTGCGGTTCGCCGGCGGCGTGATCCCGCCCTTCTACCTGTTCCTTGCCGGCACCGCGCTGGTGGTGGCGCTGCTGAGCCTGCTGCTGATCCGCTACAGCCACTTTGGCAAGGTCGTGCGGGCGGCGGCGCAGAATGCCACCATGGTTTCCGTTCTGGGCATCCGCGTGCCGCTCTACTTCGCGGCGCTGTTCGGGCTGGGCTGTGCGCTGGCGGGCATGGCCGGGGCGCTGGCGGCGCCGGTGCGGTCGCTGACCCCCGGCATGGGGCTGTCGATCCTGATCGACAGTTTCATCGTCACGGTGATCGGCGGCATGGGCTCGATCCCCGGCGCGCTGCTGGCGGCGGTCATCCTCGGGCTGACGCGGGCCTTCGGCAGCCTCGGCTTCCCGCTGTTCGTCGACGGCGCGATGTTCGCCATGATGGGCGCCATCCTGATCTTCCGCCCGCAGGGGCTGCTGGGCGAGAGGGCGAGCCGATGACGCTGTCCCATCCTTTCGCGCGTGCCGGGCTGATCGCGCTGGCCGGTTTCGTCGCCTTGCTGCTGCTGGGCATGGTCTATCCCGGAACCTGGATGCTCGACACCATGACCGGGCTGTTCGCCAGCGGCCTGCTGGTGATGTCGCTGCACCTGCTGGTGGGCTACACCGGCCTGGTCTCCTTCGGGCATGCGGCCTATTTCGCCTCCGGCGGCTATATCTTCGGCATGGTGCTGCAGACGCCGGCCTTCGTCGCCGCGCTGGGCGGCTGGTCGGTGCCGGTGGCGACGCTGCTGGCGCTGGCGGGCACCGGGCTGTTCGCGCTGGTCGTCGGGCTGATCTGCGCCCGGCTGTCCGAGATCTACTTCGCCTTCCTGACGCTGGCCTTCCAGATGCTCTTCGTCTCGGCGATCCAGGGCTTCGTCCAGTTCACCGGCGGCGATCAGGGGCTGACCGGGGGCATCCCGCGGCCGGTCTTCCTCGGCCTCGATCTGGTGCATGCGCAGGACCGCTACGCCTTTGCCGCCTTCCTCTTCGTCGCCGGCCTGCTGGCGATCCGTCTGGTCACGCTCAGCTCCTTCGGGGCGACGCTGCGGATGGTGCGCGACAACGAGGCGCGCACCGCCTTTCTGGGCGTCAACACCTACCGGGTGAAGGTGCTGGCCTTCACCGTCGCCGGCGCCATCGCCGGGCTGGGGGGCGTCATCCTCGCCGTCTTCACCTCGGCCGCCTATCCCGAATGGGCCAGCTGGTCGGTCTCGGGCGAGGCGATCTTCATGATCATGCTCGGCGGGCTGCACAGCTTTTACGGACCGCTGGTGGGCGTGGTGGTGATGCGGGCGATCAACGACGTGACCCTGCTCTATACCACCCATACCGAGCTGGCGAAGGGTATTGCCATCCTCTTCGTGGTGCTGGTGCTGCGCCGCGGCATCCTCGACTGGGTGATGGACCTGCGCGCGGCACGGCGCGGGACCGCTGCCGCCCCTCTGCCGGTAAAGGAGCAAAACGATGCTGCGTCTTGATCGACTGGTGAAGCGGTTCGGCGGGCTGACGGCGACGGACAATGTCACGCTGGATTTCCCCGAAGGCTCGCTCAGCGCCATCATCGGGCCGAACGGTGCCGGCAAGACCACGCTGTTCAACCAGATCACCGGCCACCTGGTGCCGACCAGCGGCACCATCACGCTCGACGGTGAGGAGATCACCGGACTGAAGCCCGCCGCCATCGTCCGTAAGGGGATCGGTCGGGCGTTCCAGGTTGCCAGCATCTTTCCCACCATGACGGTCGAGGAGGCGCTGGCCGCCGCCGTCAGCGCCCATGGCCGCACCGCCTTCGACCTGCGCGGCGCCTTTCCCCGCCGCGAGGTGCGCCAGCGTACCGAGGAGCTGCTGGAACTGCTGGGCATGGAAGCCGTCGCCCGCCGGGTGTCGGGCGAGATCTCGCACGGCGATCAGAAACTGCTGGACGTCGGCCTGGCGCTGGCGCTGGAGCCCAAGCTGCTGCTGCTGGACGAGCCGGCGGCGGGCATGGGGCCGGAAGAACGCTGGCAGATGATGGGGACGGTGCAGCGGCTGTGGAAGCAGGGCAATATGACCCTGATCTTCATCGAGCACGATATCGAGCTGGTGTTCCGCACCGCCGAGATCGTTCATGTGCTGCGCTACGGCGCGGTGCTGGCCTCCGGCGAGCCGGAGGAGATCCGCGGCCACCCCGAGGTGATCGAGGCTTACCTCGGCGCCGAGACCGACGCGATGGAGGAGACCGCATGAGCAGGCCCGACAGCATCCTCGATGTGCGCGACATCAACGTCTTCTACGGCGCCTCGCACATTCTGTTCGACATGTCGCTTGAGGTCCGCAAGGGCCGCACGCTGGCGCTGCTGGGCCGCAACGGCGCCGGCAAGAGCACGACGATGAAGGCGATCATGGGGGTGGCCCCGATCCGCTCGGGCGAGGTCCGCTTCGACGGCGGCCGCATCGACGGCGCCGCCCCCCATGCGGTGGCGCGGCGCGGCATCGGGCTGGTGCCCGAGGACCGGCAGATCTTTCCCCGCCATACGGTGGACGACAACCTGCGGATTGCCGCCAAGCCCGGCCCCTCGGGCCGCGCCGACTGGAGCATGGACAACATCTACGACGCCTTCCCGATCCTGGCCAAGATGCGCGGCCGCAACGCCGGCATGATGTCGGGCGGCGAGCAGCAGCTGCTGTCGATGGCGCGCTGCCTGATGGGCAACCCGGAGCTGATCCTGCTGGACGAACCCTCGGAAGGGCTGGCGCCGATCATCGTGCAGGAGATCGGCCGGCTGATCCGCGACCTGCGCGGCACCGGCGTCACCATCGTTCTGGCCGAGCAGAACATGCATTTCTGCCTCGGCATCTCGGAGGATGCGGTGGTGATCGACAAGGGTCAGATCGTCTATCGCGGCACCATTCAGGAGCTGCGCGACAACAAGGATATCACCAGCCGGTATCTGGCGATCTGAGGGCAGGGGGGCGCGGGATCGCACCGACACCGCG
>JBFXGQ010000063.1:0-13016 GCA_050177915.1 Pseudodonghicola sp.
TCGGTGTCGGTGTTCCACGCCGCGTCGGTCGCGTCGACCTCGAAGGACACCTTGTTCATGGTGTTCGCGTATTTGACGTTGTCGAACAGGAAGAACTCGGCTTCCGGGCCGAAATAGGCCACATCGCCGATGCCCGAGGCCTTCAGATAGGCTTCGGCCTTCTCGGCGGTGCCGCGCGGGTCGCGGTCATAGGCTTCGCCGGTGTCGGGCTCGACCACCGAGCAGTGAATGCAGATGGTCTTTTCCGCGTAGAACGGGTCGACATAGACGCTTTCGGTGTCGGGCATCAGCTTCATGTCGGAGGCTTCGATCGACTTCCAGCCGGCGATCGAGGAGCCGTCGAACATGAAACCTTCCTCAAGGAAGTCCTCGTCGACCAGATCGGCGACGACGGTGACGTGCTGCAACTTGCCGCGGGGGTCGGTGAAGCGGATGTCGACGTATTCGACGTCCTCTTCCTTGATCAGCTGGAGAACTGCATCCTTGCTCATTCTGCAATGTCCTTTTCTGTGGGGTCGTTCTTGGTATTGGTTACAGCGCGTCCGTGCCGGTCTCGCCGGTCCGGATGCGGATCGCTTGCTCGACGGTGGTGACGAAGATCTTCCCGTCGCCGATCTTGTCGGTCTTGGCGGCCGCGATGATCGCCTCGATGGCGCCGTCGACCTGATCGTCGTCCAGAACCACCTCGATCTTCACCTTGGGCAGGAAATCCACCACATATTCGGCGCCGCGATAGAGCTCGGTATGGCCCTTCTGGCGGCCGAAGCCCTTGACCTCGATCACGCTCAGGCCCTGCACACCGACGTCCTGGAGCGCCTCTTTCACTTCGTCCAGTTTGAACGGCTTGATGATCGCTTCGATCTTTTTCATCGACGAACTCCTCGCAACCTTGTCTCGCCGGGTCAGATCACTTCTAACTGACAGCGACAATGCGATAGCGGCCCGGGGTCAAGACCACCCTTGGCGAAAACGGCAACAAGATCAAGTTTTGGGCGCATTGATCAAGAAATGGGCGATTTTGAATCGCCAAGGGGGTGAAGGTGGCCGAACTGCTGACCGCGGCGCAGATGCGCGCCATCGAACAGGCGGCGATTGCCGCGGGCGAGGCGACCGGGCTGGAGCTGATGGAACGCGCCGGCCAGGGCGTGGTGGCGGCAGTTTTCGAGGAATGGCCCGAGCTGTCACTCGCGCCCCGGCGGGCGGTGGTTCTCTGCGGGCCGGGCAACAATGGCGGCGACGGTTTCGTGGTGGCGCGCCTGCTGAAGGCGCGCGGCTGGGACGTGGAGGTGTTTCTGCATGGCGATCCGGCGAAACTGCCGCCGGATGCCAAGGCGAACTGCGAGCGGTGGTGTGAGTTGGGCCTGGTCAAGGAACTGACCTATCGCAGCGTGAAGGATGCGCCGGACGCCGATCTCTACTTCGATGCGGTTTTTGGCACCGGCCTGACGCGCCCGGTGACGGGAGAGCTTGGCGATCTCCTGCGCTATTTGGCCGGCTCCGGCGGTGACGGTCCCTTTTTTCGCCAGCGCCTCGTTGCCGTCGATATTGCCTCCGGCTTGTCATCGGACAGCGGCAGAGTTCCGGGGGCGGGGCAGGGGGAATGGGCGCCGGCCTGCCCGGGGTGCGTCCTCACCGTGTCGTTCCACCGTGCGAAGATCGGTCATTATCTGGGGCGGGGCCCGGAACGATCGGGCAAACTTGTCGTCAAGGACATCGGACTTGAGCATGGCGCCCCTCCGTCGTCGCTGACCGGGGCGGGGCCGGTTGTGCCCCCGTCTAAGAGAGTGTCGCTGGTCGAAACCGTCCCGGGGGGGCTCGGGAAGATGGCGGCGGGGCACAAATACGCCCACGGTCACGCCCTGATCCTGTCGGGCGGCGCCGGCCACACCGGGGCGGCGCGGCTGGCGGCGCGCGGGGCGCTCAGGATCGGCGCCGGGCTGGTGACGCTGGGGGTACCGCCCGCGGCACAGCAGGAGGTCGCCTGTCAGATCACCGCGCTGATGCTGCGGCGGGTTGCGGATGGCGCGGCGCTGTCGCGGCTGCTGGAGGACCGGCGGATCAATGCGCTCTGCCTCGGGCCCGGTCTGGGGCTGGGCGAGGCGGCGGCGGAACGGGTGACAGTGGCGCTCGCGGCGCGGCGGGCGACGGTGCTGGACGCCGACGCGCTGACGCTGATCGCGGGCGATGCGGCCCTGTTCGACGCGCTGCACGACAAATGCGTGCTCACCCCCCATGGCGGCGAATTCGCCCGGCTGTTCCCGGATCTGGCCGAAAAGCTCGCCGACCCGGTGACCGAGGGCCCGGCCTATTCCAAGGTGGATGCGGCGCGGGACGCGGCGAAACGGGCGGGCTGTGTGGTGCTGTTCAAGGGCGCCGATACGGTCATCGCCACCCCCGGGGGGCATTGCGAGATCAACTCGGCGGCCTATGAGCGCGCCGCGCCCTGGCTGGCGACGGCGGGCTCGGGCGATGTGCTGGCGGGCTTCATCGCCGGTCTGCTGGCGCGCGGCTTGCCGCCCTCTGCGGCTGCCGAAACCGCCGCCTGGCTGCACGTCGAATGCGCCCGCAGCTATGGCCCGGGCCTGATCGCCGAGGATATCCCCGAGTGCTTGCCGCAGGTCTTCCGCACTCTGGGCCTGTGAGCTGGGCCTGTGAGCTGGTCGTGTGACGGCCGGCGCCGCCTGCCGGGCCGGGGCGGGCAAACTGTGCGGGCGGGGGCGGTGATTTTCCCTCGCATCGCTGAAAAAGCTTTGCTATGAGGCGCAGCACGCGCGGCCCGGGCCGCTGAGATGTGCGGGTGTGGCGGAATTGGTAGACGCACCAGATTTAGGTTCTGGCGCCGCAAGGCGTGGGGGTTCAAGTCCCTTCACCCGCACCACATTCTTTTCGTCATGTCGGAAGAGCTTTAAGGCTTTGATGGGGAAGGTGGTTTCCGAGGTTTGCCCACCCCTCCACCGATCGAGATAACGTCTCGCGTCGAGGATTATCTCGAGATGCAGACCCTGCGGCTTGCGACGGTCCCGCCGGCGCGCGCGCGCCGGTCTGTGCGGGGCCTCCAACGCAACAGCGGGGGCCGACACGATCCTGATCGATGAGGCGATCCACCCGAGTTTCCGGCAATTGGTCGGGGCGGCCTGCAAAACCCCGCCGGGCCTGCATGTCAGCGGCATCGACATTGTGATCGCAAATCCCGCGGAGCCGGCCAGAGATAACAATCATTGGATCATCGAAAGGAACGGCAGCGCGGCCTTGTGCGGGGTCTACGCCCCGTGGGAGGGGCGGGTCGTGGATGTGGCCGGGCCATATGTGCCGCGCCGCTCCTATGCAGGGCCGCTCACCCTGCTGTTCGGGGAGAACAGCCGGTTCAACCCCTTCGTCGAAGGCTGCGATCCGATGGGCCTGTGGGCGGCAAGAGGGATGCGTCCGCAGGTCAGCTTCGCTACGGGCGCCATCCACGGAACATATTTCCGCAAGCCCGCCCTCACCGAGGTCGCAGATCATGTCTGGCGATTGGTGCGCGATGGCGAGGCCGCAGGACGTGACGTCTCCCCGGCATTGCCACCGTCCTGGTTTGCGCTTTCCGCGCGCGCATCTGCTCGGCGACGCCGCCGGCCTCAGGCGGGCGGGTTCGGGCAGCCCGTTTGAGGCGCACGTCATGCCTGTTGCGGGCGCCGGGGCTCCGCTCAGACCCGGCGCTGTCCTGCCCATGGATGCCGGGCGCGGTTCAGAGATCGTTGACCCGGTAACGCCTCAGCAGGCCATACCGTGTGCCATTTTCTTCTGTATGGCCGACGGCATAGAGATCGCCGTCGGCCCCCATGACGAGATCGTTGATGATGAAACTGTCCGACTGCGTCTGCCGCAGCGGCGCCCCCTTTGGGTCAACGACTACAATGGCCGAAAACGGCTGATAGCGCCTTGTGCTGCGGATCAGCAGCGCAAAGCGCCCCTTCGCCAGGGGGATGATCCTGGACACCTGTGTGGCCGGGGGAACATCCTTGCCGGCGCGGAGAAGCCGGGTGTAGGTCTGGCCAGCGGCGGTTTCGACGGAGATCAGGGTGTCGCGCCGTCGTGTCCCGGACGTGTCTTGCGAGGCAGTGGAGGCCTGCGGTGCCTTCTGCCAGGCGACCAATGCGGCAGATGTCGCCGTGGCGCCGGAGGCGGGATTATACGCCCGGGCGGTCAGCACGAAGTCTTCGTGCAGGTAGGGGGCGAGATCCCGTTCGGGCAGCACAGTCTCGGCGTCATATGTCTGGCTTGACGCCCTGGTGAAGATTTGCAGGGCATCGCCATGGTCTTCGAAGGGGATACGGGTGTGGATGCCCTCATCAAACATAATACCCGTCGGCGTGCGCCCCGTGAGGTCGACCTGCGAAAGCTCTTTCTCGCCTTCGGTAACGGACACATGGGTGAAGGTCCTGGTGCGATTGTCCTCGTAAGCGCGGGAACGCGTCTTGTCGGAGGGGATCCAGGTTCTCGCGATATGGAGGCTTTTGCTGTTGCCGGCATGATCGAAAACCGCCAGCGCCTGCCTGTCCTCGTCCTGCGGCTCATCGCCCAGCAGGGCGATATAGCGCGGGCTGCGGGCAATCGCGGTGTAATGCGCCGCGACAGCGACAGGATCGACCGGCGTCACGGTCTGGCTGGCCCGGTTGTAGCGATAGAAGAGCGTCGGTAGGTCGCTGGAGGGGGTGAACCCGGCCAGCGCATCTCCGCCCGGGAAGGCGTGCTGGAGGATGAAGCCGAAGGTCGGATAGGTCGCGCTGGCGTGGAGCATCTCCCTCTCCTTGGAAGAAAGCTCCGACGCGATGCTGCGACCGGCCTTGTCTCGCTTCTCCAGAAGCTCCTTCCAATCGGGGTCGCTTTCTGCCGCCGGCAGTTCGATCTGCGGGCCGCAGCCCTTCTTGTCTTGGTCGAAGGTGCGGGCGCAAATGATCGCCCTATTGCCGATGCGTCCGGCAATCAGGACGGTGCCGGTGCGGTCGACATCCACGTCGAAAAGGTCCGCGCCATCCTCGGACTTGAGCGTGAACGAGGCCTGGAACGCAAGGGGCGGGGTGTCTTTCCAGTCGAACCTGGCGCTTGTCTGCTTGGCGACCGTGCCCCTTGCCGATGTGAAGCCTGAGCCGGGTGCGAGCAGGTAGATCGCGGCGAGCGCGGCAGCGGCCACAGCGCCGCCGATGAGGATCTTGCTTGCGCGGGACTTCCGGGCAGGGGCCGCGCCCTCGTCGCGGGCATCGGGCGCGGCGTCGGCCCGGGCTGCCGCCGCAGCCGGCTCGGGTTGCCTGTCCGCCTCTGTCGCCGGGCGGGCGCGGTCCTTGCGATCGCTGGCGGCGCCGGGCGCCGTGCGTTCCGGGCTGGCCTCATGCGCGCTCGCATCGCGGGTTGGCTCTTCGAATGTCTCGATGACGAGAATCATCTGGCGCCGCTCAAGGAGCGCGCCCTTGGGGGGGATTTGGATAACCCGCCCCGCCTGCGAGCAGGAAATGCCGATTCTGCGTCCATCTTCAGATTCAGCCAGCAGCGCAAGCGCGTCCGCCTCGACCATCGCGCCTCGGTCGATACGCACCTCGACAATACGGAGCGGGTATAAGGCGTCATTCGCGGGGGACATAATCGTCTTGAAAGCCATGTGGCCCTCTCAGGCAGTGAAAATTCGTTCTTTTACAAGCTGGTTGGCGCCACATTCCCGGGAGGCGCCGAAATTCGCCGTCAGCGTTGCGTGAGACTGCCTGCCGGTCAAGGATCTTGTCCCCTGGGGCGGAGGCGGAGCGCCGCATTGAGGCAGGGGGCGGGTCACATCGCCACGTTTGCTATCTCGGTTCCGCCGCATCCGGTGCATGCTGCGGCCTGTCGCCCCCCGGCGGCCCATCGGCAATCCCCGAGGCCACCGGCCGCCAGCGAACCGGGGTGTTCTGGCGGCGCGGTGGCTAGAGCCGGATGACGGGATCTGAGCCCGGGGTCAGGGCGAACCAGTCGACGCCCTCTTCGCACAGGCTGACCAGATAGGTGCCGGTTGCGAACCTGTCGGCGGGCAGGGACAGCGGCAGCGCGATCTCGGCGCCCGCGGCGATGCGCCGGGGCAGCGGCAGCGTCAGGTCGGGCACACGCAGCGGGCGCGCAAGGTTGTCGGCATCGTCGAGCGCATGGATCGCCACGCAGATATGGCTGTGCGCGCCCGGCTCGAACGCGACCTCGTTGGGGTTGGCGATCCGCAGGGAGATCTGCCGGTCCGGCGCCGAGATCACCCGGGCCGAGATCCGCGCCCGGCGGGCCAGCCCCGGCAGCGGGGGCACCGCCGCGGCCGCGTCGATCTCGTCGCGCAGGGTCTTGCTCAGCGAGCCGATATTCTCGGGCTGGAAGAAAGACCCATGCGCGCCATCCACTGGCGCGGCATGGCCGTGGCGCAGATAGAGGTCCCAGCCGGCGGTCGGATTGGCGAACTGGAAGGCCGGGTTGTGCGAGCGGCTGTCGCGCCCGAACAGCATCAGCGTGCGCCCGCCGTAGGGCACCGGCAACATCTTTTCGAGCAGGATCAGCGAGGCCGCCAGGTGCCCCGACAGCGCCAGCGCGTTCGCGACCTGGAACGCGAAGGGCGCCGCCTGACAGTTGCCACCGACCGCGACGCGCTGCGGCAGCCGCCGCGCCAGCACGATCTGGATATAGCGCTCGGCGACCTGCCGTTCGTCGCCGGGTGCGGGGGCGTCGCCGTCGTAGAGACCGGCGAGCGAGCGCATGGCGATCAGCGGCTGATCGGGGCCCAAGGCTCCGGCCAGGGCATTCGCCTCGCTCACCTGATTGAAGCACCACAGCAGGGGCATCCGGTCGCCGCCGTGGTTATAGAGCCGGACCAGACCGTCGGGGTCCAGCGGGATGCCGGTCGAGGGCGCCATCAGCGCCGCCAGCGCATGCAGTTTCTCGTCGAGCGCGGTGTAGCGGGCCAGCTCGCGCTCCATGGCGGGCACCGCCGTGTGCCAGACCGTTCGCGGCGTCGCCTCCGGCCCCAGGCTGCCGCGGACCGAGATCTTCAGGTCCCGCTCCAGCAGCAGCTCAAGCTCCAGCAGCTCCAGCGAATCCGCGCCGATCGCCTCCAGCGCGGTGTCGGGACCGACCGGGCGCTTGAACACCCTGGCCCAGAGCGCGAGGTAGCCGTCCGGCAGGCCGTCCGCGGTCGCGGGCAGCGGCGCGCTCTGCTCCAGCAGGCCGCGCAGCGCCTTCACGTCCAGCTTGAAGTTCCCCAGTCGCGGCAGCGGGTCCAGAACGATCACCCGCTCGGGCTGCAGCTGCGGCGGCAGGCTCTGCTGCAGGCGGCGTCTGATCGCGTCTTCCTCCAGCGTGGCGCCCCCGGACGGTTCGACAAAGGCCACCAGGCTGGTCCTGTCACCCTGCTGCCGGGGCAGGATCGCGGCCTCGGCGATGCCGTCGATCCGGCGCAGCGCCGCCTCGGTCTCGGCCGGCTCGATCCGGAAGCCGCGGATCTTGATCTGCCGGTCGGCCCGGCCGAGGAAGTCCAGCAGCCCGTCGGGCCGGGCCCGGCCGAGGTCGCCGGGCTGGAAGCAGCGCCAGCCGGGCCGGTCGGGATCGGCCGAGAAGCCCTGCCGCGTCAGCGCCTCGTCGTTCCAGTAGCCGCGCGCGATATAGGGGCTGCAGACGCGGATCTGCCCGATGGTGCCGGCGGCCACCTCGCGCCCGGTCTCGTCGACCAGCCGCATCTCGCGCTGCTCGACCGGATATCCCACCGGAACCAGCTCGGTCTCGGGGACCAGATCGTCGGGGATGATCCACTGGCGATAGAGCGTCGCGCATTCGGTGGAGCCGATGCCGGTGTAGATGGCGCAGCCGGCGGGCAGATTGGCCCGCACCGCCAGCAGATCCTGGGTCAGAAAGCGGTCGCCGGCGGTATAGAGCAGCCGCGCCTCGGGGCAGATCGGCCCCTCCGCCACCCGGATCAGGCTGCGCAGGACCGGCGGCATCGCGTGCAGGAGGGTGACGCGCCGTGCGATCAGATCGTGCAGCACCTTGCGCAGCCCCTCGCGGCGCAGGTCGGACAGGCACAGCGTCGCCCCGTTCAGGATCGACCCGTAGATATCCCGCAACGCGCCGTTGACGCAGGGGGAGTAGAGCAGACTGTGGCGGTCCTCGCAGCCGGGGTGCACCATCTGGGTGTATTGCATGACATCGTGCAGCAGGCCGCGCTGATCCTGCCAGACGCCCTTGGGCGCGCCGGTGGAGCCGGAGGTATAGATGATATAGGCGGGGCTGTCGGCGCGGGCGTCCTCTTGGAACGAGACCGGCGCCACCTGCACATCCGCGGACGTCGCCGCGTCGATCCCCAGCTGCGCCAGATCGCCGAGCGGGGCCAGATCCTGCTGCGAACACCCGATCACCAGCCTTGCGCCGCTGTGGGCGATGACCCGGTTCAGGTGATCCGCCGGATAGGCGGGGTCGAGCGGCACATAGGGGCGGCCGACGAACAGCGCCCCCAGCATCGCCGCCACCACATGGCGGTTCGTCGTCATGCACAGGGCGACCGGCGCGCCGGCCGGAAGGCGCGCCGAGATGACATGGGCGTAGCGGCTGGCGAGGGTCAGCAACTCGGCATAGGACAGGCTGCCTGCGTCATCGACAAGGGCGGGGCGCGCCGCATGGAACAAGGCGACCCTGGCAAACCGGTGCCGCAGCGGGAAATCGAGATCGTCGGGGCCGAGCTCGGCCAGGGGGATCTGCTGGACGTTCACTGGGTGCCTCCGCGGGCGGCGGCAATCGCCGCCAGGATGTTTCGCTCCGGTGTCGCCTGATGCAGGGCGCAGCCGGCGCTGAGGGTAAATCCGCGCCCGCGCATGCCGCCGATCAGCCGCTGCGTCTCTGCCGCGATTTCCTCTGCCGTCAGGCGCGCCAGCCGCGAGGGCGCCATGCCGCCGCTCAGCAGAACCTCGGGCCGGGCCGGGCGGCCCGCATCCAGCGCCGGGTTGGCGTCGAAGGAAAAGTGAACGGTGGTGCCGGGATAGGCGTCCAGCAGACCGGCCGGTATCCCGTCGCCATGCAGATGCACGAAATTCAGGCTGTCGGGCCCCGCTGCCGCGAGACAGTCGAGGTCCTGCGGCAGGCCCCGTTCGGCAAAGCTGTCGCCCGGACCCGCCGCGGCGCCCGCATGCTGGACGGCGAGGAAGATGCCGTCCACGCCCGCCGCCCTGAAATCTGCGACAAGGCGCCGGGTCCGCGCCGTCAGGGCCGCCAGCGCGGCGGCGATGTTCTCGGGGCAGTCGCGGCAATGCGCCTGCCACAGGTCGCCGGCCAGAATGCGGATCTGGAACAGCGGATCGAAGATGGATTGCAGCACCGGGATATGCGCGGGCACCCGCGCCCGGATCAGCCGCGCGGCCCTCAGGTGTTCCGCCAGATGCCGGTCCCCGACCCGCATCTGCGCGATCCGCAGCCAATCCTCCGGCTGGCGCACCAGACTGGGGCCGAAGTCGCGGCGCCCGATCGGATCGCCGGTCCAGGCGTCGGTCTGCCCCAGATCGCGCAGCTGAAAGCTGGACGCCGGGGTGATCTTGACCAGATCGCAATCGAAGCGGTCCTGAAAGGCGCAGGTCGCGTCGGCCAGGCTGTCGGCCTGCTGGTCCGCCACCGGATGGTGCTGCCAGAACGCGACCGGAACGGCGGCACCGCGCCGCCCCTCTTTGGCGGCGTCCAGGCGGTCCAGGTAATGCTGTTTTGCCGACATGGTCCCGCTACTCCGGTCCGCGGACGATCAGGAAAGAGGTCTGTGAGCACGCCAGTGCATGGGTCCGGTGATTGCCATATGGCGGCCCGGCACACAACCTCTCCGTGTCCGCCGGGCAGGTTCCGCGGGGATCTGCCTGACAAATGGCCGGGGGGCCGAGATGGCATGCGTCCGGACAACAGCAATCAGATGTCCCGAAGTCAGGTCGAGAGGCCCGCCGTGCCAGAGCGCGGACGGATCGCGCCTTTCATAATCCGGGCGAAACGCTATTAGAGGACCCGCAGAGGCGCCGGCCGCCGCCATTCCCCTGTCGACAGCCGCTGTCCGAGCGGCGCGTCGGCGAAATCGTCCGAGGCATCATGTTCCCCAGTCCTGGCATGCGCACCCGTTGTCACCGCGGCGTCACTCAGGCGCACCGGCCCGGGGGCGCCCGGGGATGACCGCATTGCTCAGCCTGTTTCTGGCCGCGCTGGTCGCGGCGACGCTGATCCCGGCGCAGTCCGAGGCGGTGCTGGCGGGGCTGATCCTGGCTGGCGGGCATCCGGTCTGGACGCTGCTGGCGGTGGCCACGGCGGGCAATGTGCTGGGGGCCGCGATCAACTGGGGGCTGGGGCGGTTCCTGATCCAATACGCCGACCGGCGCTGGTTCCCGATCTCGCCCGCCAAGCTGGACCGTGCGACGGGGTGGTATGGCCGCTGGGGGCACTGGAGCCTGCTGGGCTCCTGGCTGCCGCTGATCGGCGATCCGCTGACCTTCGCCGCCGGCGTGCTGCGCGAGCCGTTCTGGCGGTTCCTGGCGATCGTGACGCTGGCCAAGGGCGGCCGCTATGCGGCGCTGGCCTGGGCGACGCTGCAGATCGACGCGGCGGCAGGCTAGCCGGGCGGGCCGGGCCGGGCGATGCGATGCCGGGAAAGTCATCTGACAACGGCGCGGTGGCAGGCTAGGGTGCCGGCATGTCCTCTGTCGCCGCGCTTCTTCGCTGTCTGATCCTTGCCGTCTTCGCGGCCGGGGCCGGGCTGTCTGCGACGGCGTCGCCGACGGCGCAGGTTGCCGCCGCCGCGCTCCATCCCTGCCATGAGACCGCCGCCGGCGGCACCACCCCGATGCCGCCGGAGCAGATCTGCCGGCAGCATTGCCTGGGGGTGAGCCTGCCGGTCGTGCCGGTGGCCGCCACCGCCCCGGTCGGCCGGTCGGTCCCGGTCGAGGTGGCGGTCTTGGACGAAGACGCGGCCTCGCTCTGGCCGACCCCCGAGGGGCATCCGCCCCGCATCTGATCTCCCGACCCTCGGCTTTCGCTTCATCTATCCGGAGATCATCATGACCCGACTTTCCCGCCGCGGCTTTCTGGCCGCCTCTGCGGCCATGGCCGCATCCTCCCTTCTGCCGGCGCGGGCCCGCGCCGCCGCCGATGCCTTCGCGCTGCGCGCCACCACCCGCGTGATCGAGGTCAACGGCCGCGCCGCCACCGTGATGGGGCTGCTGAACGCGCAGGGCGGCCTTGGCCTCACGCTCGAGCCCGGCCAGCGCTTTCGCACCGATCTGACCAATACGCTCGACATCGAGACGATCGTGCATTGGCATGGCCAGATCCCGCCCAATGCGCAGGACGGCGTGCCCAATACCAACCCGATGCTGCAACCCGGCGAAACCCGCGCCTATGACTTCGCCGCGCGGTCGGGGACCTTCTGGATGCACAGCCATATCCCCGAGCAGGAGATCGGCCTGCTGGCCGCGCCGCTGATCGTGCGCAGCGCCGCGCAGGTGGCGGAGGACCGGCAGGAGGTGGTGATGTTCCTGCATGACTTCGCCTTCCGCACGCCGCAGGAGGTGCTGGCCGAGGTCACCGGTGGCACCGCGCCGGATCACCTGACGATGGACCATGCCGCCGCGCCGATGGCCGGGTCGGCAGGCGGGCAGGGCATGGCCGGGATGGCGGGCATGTCCGGCATGATGTCGGGCGGCGGCCACGACATGTCCGGCATGGCGATGGATCTCAACGATTTCGACTTCGACGCCTATCTGGCCAACGATCGCACTCTGGACGACCCGGAGGTGATCGCGGTCGAGCGCGGCGGGCGGGTGCGGCTGCGGGTGGTCAACGGCGCCTCGATGACCGCCTTCTGGATCGACCTTGGCGCGGTGGTCGGGCGGCTGGTCGCGGTCGACGGCGAGCCGGTCCTGCCGCTTGCCGGCAGCCGGTTCTCGGCCGCGCCGGCGCAGCGGCTCGATATCGAGATCGACCTGCCCGCCGATGGCGCGGCGCTGCCGGTCCTCGCCCTGCGCGAGGGCGCGCGCGAGCGTACCGGCCTGATCCTGGCGCCGGCCGGGGCCGCGGTGCCGCGCCTCGCGCCGCTGTCCGAGGCCGATCACCCGCCGGTCTCGGGCGACATGCGGCAGGAGCTGGCGCTGCGCGCCGTCACGCCGCTGCCCGACCGGCCGGTGCAGAATGCGCAGATGGTGATGCTGGCAGGCGCGATGCAGCCCTATGTCTGGACGATCGACGGCCGCCGCTGGGACAACCGCGTGCCGGTCGCGGTGAGGCGCGGCGAGCGGGTCGAACTGATGTTCCACAACATGTCGATGATGGCGCATCCGATGCACCTGCATGGCCATGTCTTCCAGGTGGTCGAGGTGAACGGCACCCGGTTCGCGGGCGCCATGCGCGACACCGTGCATGTGCCGGCCATGGGCAGCGCGACCATCGCCTTCGACGCGGGCGAGGCGGCGCCCTGGATGCTGCACTGCCACCAGATGGGCCATCTGGCGAGCGGCATGATGACCGAACTCGCGGTCTCGGCCTGAGCGCGCGCCGGGGCGGCGGACCCGCCCCGGCGCCCGCCGTTACCAGGCGTTGTAGGACAGGTATTTGCCGGACATCTCGACCTTGACCCGGTCGCCCTTGGGATGCGGCACCCGGGTGACCTGCATGTCGAAGTCGATCGCCGACATGATGCCGTCGCCGAATTTCTCGTGGATCAGCGCCTTGAGCGTCGGGCCGTAGACGCCGACGATCTCGTAGAAGCGATAGACGCAGGGGTCGGTCGGCACGGTCTGCGACCAGATCTTGGTCGGGCTTTCCTGCAGCACCTCGGCCGCCTCCTGCGGCAGGGCGAGCACCGTGGTCAGCAGCGCCGCCTTCTCGGCGGAAAAGGCGTTCATGCCCATGCAGGCCGAATGGGTCCAGACCGGGGACATGTCGATCTTTTCGGCGATCTCCTCCCAGGTCAGTCCGGCCTGTTTCTTGGCCGACAGGATCATCGCCGTCACGTCCTCTTTGGTCATCATCTT
>JBFXGQ010000064.1:0-12957 GCA_050177915.1 Pseudodonghicola sp.
AGGCCAGCGCGTCGCTGGGATCGTCCGACCAGATGTCGCGCCGCCCGTCGCCGGTGAAATCCACCGCATGCTCAAGGAAGGAGGAGGGCATGAACTGCGTATGGCCCATGGCCCCGGCCCAGCTGCCGGTCATCTTCTCGGGCGTGATGTCGCCGGCCTGCAGGATCGCCAGCGCGTCGATCAGCTGTTCCTCGAAGAAATCGGCGCGGCGGCCCTCATAGGCGAGGGTGGCCAGCGAGCGGATCACGCTGCTCTTGCCGCGGAAGGTGCCATAGGCGCTTTCCAGCCCCCAGACCGCCACCACGACCTCCTTGTCGACACCGTATTTGCGTTCGATCCGCTCCAGCGCGGCGCGGTTCTTCTCCAGCGCCGCCTTGCCGTTGGCGATCCGCACCTCCGAGGCCGCGCTGTCGAGGTAATCCCAGATCGGCTTGCTGAATTCGGCCTGATTGCGATCGCGCCGGATCACGTCCTGATCGACCGTGACGCCGCGAAAGGCGCGGTCGAAGGTATCGCCGCGGATGCCGCGCGCGGCGGCGCGGGACCGGAACCCGGCGATCCAGTCGCGGAAGCCGGCTTCCTCATCGGCACCCTGCTGCGGCGTCGTGGCGGTCTCCATCGACACCGGCGTCGCCGCGGGGCGGACCGAGGGCCGCAGAGAATTCAGCACCGAAACCGAGGCGCGCTGCACCGTCTCGGCGGCCACGGGGGGCCGGATCATCGGGCGAAGGGATTGTTCAACTGCCTGTGCCGAAACGATATTCCCGTTGAACAGGGCGAGAATCGCGGCGCTGTACCAAACACGCATTTGTTATTGTCCCGCTTTGCTGGGGTTTACTGCTCAACCCCAGTCTACCCCGAATGGGCGATTCAAGAAAGCGGTCAGGCAGGACGCCGCGCGGGGCGGCATCTTTGCGCCGGGACGGGCGCGGCGGTGGTTACCGCCGCCGCCGCAGCTTGCGCTTGAGCTTGTCGGTCTTCGCCTTCGAACGGGCCGGTTTGCGCTTGGGGCTGCGGCCGGCGGGCGAGGGCGCGCGCGGCAGCGGTTTGTCCTCCAGCGACAGCAGTTCCAGCTCCAGCCCGCCGGTGACCGGCGCTGCCTCGGTCAGGCGCACCATGACGCGCTGGCCGATGCCGATGGTCAGCCCGGTGTCGGCCCCCATCAGCGTGCCGGCCTCGGCGTCGAAATGGAAGAACTCCCGCCCCAGGGTGCGCACCGGGATCAGCCCGTCGGCGCCGGTCTCGTCCAGTTTCACGAAGGCGCCGAAGCGGGCGATGCCGCTGATCCGGCCGGAAAGTTCTGTGCCCACCCGCTCGCTCAGATAGGCCGCCAGATAGCGGTCGGTGGTGTCGCGCTCGGCCATCATCGAGCGCCGCTCGGTGTCCGAGATATGCTCGGCGGTCTTTTCCAGCCGCTCGATTTCCTCGGCGGTCAGCCCGTCCTTGCCCCAGCCATGCGCCGCGATCAGGGCCCGGTGCACGATCAGGTCGGCATAGCGCCGGATCGGCGAGGTGAAATGCGCGTAATTCGCCAGCGCCAAGCCGAAGTGGCCGAAGTTCTCGGGGCTGTAGTAAGCTTGGGTCATCGACCGCAGGGTCGACATGTTGATCAGCTCGGCCTCGTCGGTACCGGCGGCCTGGGCCAACAGCGCGTTCAGGTGCCGGGTCTGCAGCACCTGCCCCTTGGCCAGGGTAAAGCCCGCGGCCTGCGCGGTCTCGCGCAGCGCCTCGAGCTTCTCGGGCGCCGGTTCCTCATGCACCCGGAACAGCAGCGGCGAGCGTTTGGCGATCAGCGTCTGCGCGGCGGCGACATTGGCGAGGATCATGAATTCCTCGATCAGCCGGTGCGCCTCCAGCCGCTCGCGGAAATTCACCGACAGGACCTTGCCCTCGTCGCTCAGCACGATGCGGCGTTCCGGCAGGTCCAGATCCAGCGGCTGGCGGTGTTCGCGCGCCTCGCGCAGGGCGCGATAGGCGGCATAGAGCGGCTTCAGGATCGGCTCGACCAGCGGCTCGGTCCGCGCGTTGGGGCTGCCGTCGACGGCAGCCTGCACCTCGGCATAGGTCAGCGCCGCGACCGACCGCATCATGCCGCGCACGAAGCTGTGGCCGATCTCGCGCCCATGGGCGTCGATGCGCATCCGCACCGCAACGCAGGCGCGCGGCACGCCCTCGTGCAGCGAGCAGAGATCGCCCGACAGCCGGTCGGGCAGCATCGGCACCACCCGGTCGGGGAAATAGGTGGAATTGCCGCGGTTGCGCGCCTCGCGGTCCAGCGCGCTGCCGGGGCGGACATAGGCGGCGACATCGGCGATGGCGACCCAGATGATATGACCGCCGGGGTTCTTGGGGTCGTCGTCGGCCTCGGCATAGCAGGCGTCGTCGCGGTCGCGGGCATCGACCGGGTCGATGGTGATCAGCGGCAGGTCGCGCAGATCCTCGCGCCCCTTCAGCCCGGCCGGCTTGCAGGCGTCGGCTTCCTCGATCACCGCATCGGGAAATTCGTCGGGAATGCCGTGCTGGTGGATGGCGATCAGGGACACCGCCCGGGGCGCACTGGGGTCGCCCAGCCGGTCGACGATCCGCGCCCGCGGCAGGCCCATGCGGCCCTTGGGCCCGGATTGCTCGGCCTCGACCAGCTCGCCGTCCTTGGCGCCGTGGCGCGCGTCCTCGGGCACGGTCCATTCGGTGCTGCCGGATTTGTCGATCGGCACGATCCGCCCGCCCTCCGTCCCTTTGCGGAAGATGCCGAGGATGCGCTTGGGGTTGCTGCCGATGCGGCGGATCAGCCGGGCCTCGTAATTGTGGTCCTCCTCATGCACCTGGGTCAGCCGCGCCAGGATGCGGTCGCCTTCGCCCAGGGCTGGGTCCGAGGCGCGCGGGATCACCATCACGATGGGTTCCACCCCCTCGCCATGCCATTCCAGCGGCCGGGCGAAGAGATCGCCGTCGGCATTGGGCGCCTTGACCTGCAGCACGCTCACCGGCGGCAGATGCTCGGGGTCGCGGTAGGTGCGCTTGCGCTTTTCCAGATGCCCCTCGCCCTCGAGCTCCTTCAGAACCCGTTTCAGGTCGATCCGGTCCGAGCCCTTGATCCCGAACGCCTTGGCGATGTCCCGCTTCGAGGACTGGGTGGGGTGGGCGGAAATCCAGTCGAGAATTTCCTGTTTCGAGGGGATGCGTGTCATGACTCCGCCCTAGCACGCTGCGGGGGGCGGCGTCATTGGCAAAAGCGACCCCGCAGGTCGGGGGGCGCCGGAATTTGGCGCAAATTCCGGCCCGAATTCCGCGCCGGAATTCGGGGGCGCGTGGGGCGGTCCGGGGCGCCCGGAAAACGGGTCATTTTCCGGTCCGTTTTCCGGGTCGGAAAACGGCCTGCCGGCGCAGGTCGGCGGCGGTGTCGACGTCGTGCAGCCGGTCGGCCAGGGCCACCCGCCAGCCGGGCAGGGTGGCCAGACTGTCGGCCAGCGCATGTTCGCTCGACCAGCGGGCGCCACGAAACAGATCGCGCGGCAGGCGGCGCGGATGCCGGGCGCCGACCAGCCAGAAGCCGCCGTCCGCCGCCGGGCCGAAGACCGCCGGGTGATCGCCCAGCAGGGCGAAGGCGCGGGCGATATGGGCGCGGCGGAGGGCGGGGATGTCCGAGCCGATCAGGCAGACCGGCCCGGACCGTCCGAGCAGACGGGCCATCCGCTGTCCCAGATCGCCGCCGCCCTGCGGCAGCCGCGGCAGATCGCCGGGCCAGACCCGCGACCGAACTGCCCGGTCCGGCGCCACCGCCAGCACGATCTGCCAGCGCGGATCGCGCAGGCGCCGCAGCACCTGCGCGCATTGATGCCGGTACCACCAGGCCGCCGGAACCGGGCCGATCTGGCGCCCCAGCCGGGTCTTGACCTGCCCCGGGCGCGGCTCCTTGACCATGACGACCAGAACCGGCCTCATCCCGCCCGTTCTCACCTTGCCTGCAGCTCCATCGGGCGCTCCATCGCCTGATGCGGGATACGCTCGTCGTCGTAGACCGGCCCATAGGCGGCGAAGCCGAGCGTCCGGTAGAAGCCCACCACCGAGAGCTGCGCGCTCAGCCGGATCTTGTCGACCCGGGGGCCGTCGGCGATCACCCGCAGGGCGGCGCGCATCAGCTCGGCGCCCAGCCCGCTGCCGCGCGCCGATTTGCGCACGCAGACCCGGCCGATGCGGGCGTCGGCCCCGTCATGGAGGATCCGCAGCGTGCCCAGGGCCACGCCGTCGCGGCGCAGCAGCAGATGCGTGGCGGTCGCGTCCTCGGCGTCGATCTCGGTCTCCGGGGTGACGCCCTGTTCGTCGACGAAGACCTCGAACCGCAGGGCATAGCAGGCCTGCCGGTCGGCCTCGGTCGCCGCAACCGCGACGCTCATGCGAAATAGTCCTTCAGGATGCGGCCATAGATCGCCTTGAGCTGGTGGATCTGCACGACCGGCACGTTCTCGTCGACCTGGTGCATGGTCTTGCCGACCAGCCCGAATTCCACCACCGGGCAGTGATCCTTGATGAAGCGCGCGTCCGAAGTGCCGCCGGTGGTCGACAGCTCCGGCGTCACCCCGGTCTCGGCCGCCACCGCCGCCGACACCAGATCGGAGAGCGCGCCCGGCGGGGTCAGGAAGCTTTCGCCGGAGATCTTCACCACCATCTCGACCGCGACGCCGAACTCCTCGGCCACCCGGTCGGCCTCGGCCCGCAGCCAGTCGGTCAGCCCGGCGCCGCTGTGGCTGTCGTTGAAGCGGATGTTGACGGTGGCGCGGCATTGCGCCGGGATCACATTGGTCGCCGGGTTGCCGGTGTCGATGGTCACCACCGCCAGCGTCGAGGGATCGAAATGCTCGGTGCCCCGGTCCAGCTCGTGGCTGGCCAGCCGGTCCATCAGCCGCGCCATCGCCGGCAGCGGGTTGCGGGCGCGGTGCGGATAGGCCGAATGCCCCTGCACCCCGGTCACGGTGAACCAGGCGCTGAGCGAGCCGCGCCGGCCGATCTTGATCATCTCGCCCATGTGGTTGGGGCAGGTGGGCTCGCCCACCAGGCAGACCGACATCGCCTCGCCGGCCTGTGCCATGTAGTCCAGCAGCGCCACGGTGCCGTCGGTGGCGTCGCCCTCCTCATCGCCGGTGATGGTCAGGATCACGGCGCCGTCGGGCGGCGTCTGGGTCACGAAATCCATTGCCGCGGCGGCAAAGGCGGCAACGCCCGATTTCATGTCGGTGGCGCCGCGGCCGTAAAGCACGCCGTCCTTCTCGACCGCGCCGAAGGGCGGCACGGTCCAGGCGGCGGCATCCCCCACCGGCACCACATCGGTATGGCCGTTGAAGCCGAAGCTTCGGGCATGCCCCCTGGCGCCCCAGCGGGCGAAGAGGTTCGACACCCCGCCGCGGTCCACCCGGGTACAGTCGAACCCGGCCCCGCTGAGCAGGGTGTCCAGCAGCACCAGCGCGCCGCCTTCCTCGGGCGTGACCGAGGGGCAGCGGATCAGATCGGCGGTCAGGCGGGCGGGGTCGGTGTCGGGCATCTCGGTCCTCGGGCTGGGGTCTGGGGCTGGGGTTGGGATGCGCCCGGCAGGGCCGCACCGGGCGCCAAATTGCGGCGAAAACGCCGCGATGCCAAGCCCGACGCGCCGTTCGGCCCCGATTGTCGCAAGGCCATGCTTGCTCCGTTGCGGGAAACCTCGTAATCACCCGGAAAAACTGGGACAGATGAAACATCTTTTCGCCGCCATGCTGCTGGCCGCGACGGTCCTGATACAGTCCGCCGCCGCCGAAACGCTGACCGTGACCACCGTCACCCGATCCCCCTTCTCGATGGTCGAGGAGGGCAAGGACACCGGTTTTTCCATCGAACTGCTGCAGGCGCTGTCCAAGTCGCTGGGCTGGGAATACCGGATCGAGCGGATGGACAAGTTCAGCGACATGCTGAACGCCATCAGCGAAAACCGCGCCGATCTGGCGATCGCCAATATCTCGATCACCTCGGCGCGCGAGGTGACGATGGATTTCAGCCAGCCGATCTTCGAGGCCGGGCTGCAGATCATGATCCCGGCCGGGCAATCCGCCGGCCCGTCGCTGTGGCAGGCGCTGATCTCGCGCGATCTGCTGCTGGCGATCGCGGCGGCCTTTCTGCTGTTGCTGGGCGGCGGCATGCTGATGTGGCTGTTCGAACGCCGGGCGCAGCCCTATTTCGACCGCCCCGTGCACGAGGCCTGGTTCCCCTCGTTCTGGTGGGCGCTGAATCTGGTGGTCAACGGCGGGTTCGAGGAGCGGGTGCCGCGGACGCTGTTCGGGCGGCTGTTCGGCGTGGTTCTGGTGGTCTCCTCGCTGTTCATCGTGTCGGTCTTCGTCGCCAAGATCACCTCGGTCATGACGGTGGAGGCGATCAGCGGCTCGGTCAATTCGGTCAACGACCTCTACGGCAAGCATGTGGCGACCATCGAGGGGTCGACTGCCGCCGGTTTCCTGCAACGGCGCGAGATCGGCTATACCGGCTTCGAGGCGCTGGACCCGATGCTGCGCGCCTTCGAACAGGGCAAGGTCGATGCGGTGGTGTTCGACGCTCCGATTCTGGCGCATTACGCCACCCATGCGGGCCGCGACTATGCCAGCCTCGCCGGTCCGGTCTTCCTGCGCGAGAATTACGGCATCGCCTTCACCACCGGCAGCCCGCTGGTCGAGGATGCCAATCAGGCGCTGCTGGCGCTGCGCGAAAACGGCACCTACGAGCAGATCTATCGCAAGTGGTTCGGCGCGCCGCGCTGAGGCCCCGAGGCCGGGACAGCAGTCGCGGCCAAGGCCGCGAGGCCTTCGGCGAGAGTATTTGCGGCGAGAAGAAGCGGGGCGCGCCGGCACCTGGGCCGGGGCGCCGCGATCAGTTCAGCAGGCTGTCCGGTTCGAACTGATCGTCGCCGAAGAAGGGCACCATCTGCGCCACGATCACCGCGTTCTCGTCCAGCGCGCGCTGCATCAGGCCGCGTTCCTCGGCGTCGATCTCGTGACCGGCCTCCTCGCGTTCGGCCAGCGTGCCGTAGCCGGTGACATCCAGCGGCGCGGTGTCGGCCTGCTTCAGGATCGCCACGGTTTCGCGCACCGCCTCGGCCTCGTCAACGCCGGAGGCATAGCAGATCAGCGCCGCGCCGGTGGCGCCGTCGGGCAGGCCGTCGCCGGATTTGCGGCCGATCTGGACCAGCAGCGTATACACCTGCTGACGGGAGGGTTTGGTCTTTGCTGTCATGCCCGCTGCCTTATCCGCAGCGCCGCGGCCCGGTCAACCGTTTCCGTGGCCGCGGCGGCGACCGTTGCCGCAGAGGTGCAGACGCGAGGAAATTTTTCATAAAATTCCAAAAGGCCTGCACATTTCTGCCCGAATCCTTATGCAGGGTGCCGAGCACAAGTCAGGCGGCGAACACAGCCGCCAGTAAAACGTATCGAGGCATACCATGGTTACCGCTTCCGAGCTTCCCATCGACACATCCGCATCGGCAATGGACATGGCAGAGGCCATGTTCGGATCCGGCATCAATATCGTGTCGGCCAGCTATACCGGCGACAGCAACGCGTCGGGCATCTATACCAATGGCGACAGCGTGGCCCCCGAGCTGACGCCGTCCGACACCGGCGTGATCCTGTCGACCGGCCTGGCGCAGGATGTCACCAACAGCTGGGGCGATCCGAACAGGTACGAATCGACCGGCACCAACAACCGCGACCCGGGCGATTCCGATCTGGACGCGCTGTCGGGGGTGAAGACCTATGACGCGGCGGTGTTCGAGGCCAGTTTCGTGCCCGAGGGCGAGACGCTGACCATGCAGGTGGTGTTCTCCTCGGAGGAGTATCTGGAATACGTCAACACCGGCTTCAACGACGCGGTGGGGATCTGGGTCAACGGCGTCAAGGCCGAGCTGACGGTGGGCACTGGCGACATTACCATCAACAACATCAACGATGTCAGCAACTCCAACCTCTATGTCGACAACCCGCGCGGGCTCGATCTCTATAACACCGAGATGGACGGGTTCACCGTCACCCTGACGCTGAAGGCGCCGGTGAACGCCGGTCAGGTCAATACCATCAAGATCGCCATCGCCGACGGCGGCGATGCGAAATACGACAGCAACCTGCTGATCGCCGGCAATTCGATCCAGACCGCGCTGATTGCCGGCGACGACGTGATCGAGGTGCTGGGCGATTCCGGCACCTTCGACCTGCTGGCCAACGACACCAGCCTGGCGGGCGGCACGCTGACCATCACCAAGATCAACGGTCAGGAGGTGCACGTCGGCGACACCATCACCCTGCCGTCGGGCGAGCAGGTGATCCTGAACGCCGACGGCACGGTCACCGTGCTGTCCGACGGCGACGAAGAGACCAATACCTTCACCTATGAGGTGACCGACAGCGACGGCAATACCGACACCGCCTTCGTCAAGATGACCACGGTGCCCTGTCTGGTCGCCGGCACGCTGGTCGAGACGCCGGACGGGCCGGTGGCGGTCGAGGATCTGCGTCCGGGCGATCTGGTGATCACCCGCGACGACGGTCCGCAGCCGCTGCGCTGGTGCGGCCGCGCCACCCGCCGGGCGGCGGGCAACGACGCGCCGGTGGTGATCGAGGCCGGCACGCTGGGCAATCACGCCCGGGCGGAGCTGTCGCAGAACCACCGGGTGCTGCTGCGCTCGGCCCGCGCCCAGATGCTGTTCGGCGAGAGCGAGGTGCTGGTCAAGGCGAAGGATCTGGTCAACGGCACCTCGGTCCGGCTGCGTCACGACGGCGCGCCGGTGACCTATGTGCACCTGCTGTTCGAACGCCATCAGATCATCCGCGGAAACGGGCTGGACAGCGAAAGCTATCACCCGGGCGAGGAGACGCTGAACAGCTTCGACGCCGAGACCCGAGCCGAGATCCTGCGGCTGATCCCCGAGGCGGTGAACGAGGGCGGGCCAGCCTATGGCCCCGCTGCGCGGATGTCGCTGCGCCGGTTCGAGAGCCAGGCGCTGCTGAGCGCCTGAGCCGCCGGTTCAAACGCAGCGGGGCGGCCCTGTCGGACCGCCCCGTTTTCCTTGTGCCTCCGGTCGTCGGAGATCAGTCGCGCAGCAGCTCGTTGATGCCGGTCTTCGACCGGGTCTGTGCGTCCACCCGTTTCACGATCACCGCGCAATAGAGGTTCACGCCGTTCTTCGACGGCATCGAGCCCGAGACGACGACGGAATAGGGCGGCACCTCGCCATACATCACTTCGCCGGTCTCGCGGTCGACGATCTTGGTCGACTTGCCGATGAAAACGCCCATGCCCAGCACCGAGCCTTCGCGGACGATGCAGCCCTCGACCACTTCCGACCGCGCGCCGATGAAGCAGTTGTCCTCGATGATGGTGGGGCCGGCCTGCATCGGTTCCAGCACGCCGCCGATGCCGACGCCGCCCGACAGGTGCACGCCCTTGCCGATCTGCGCGCAGGAGCCGACGGTGGCCCAGGTGTCGACCATGGTGCCCTCGTCGACATAGGCGCCGAGGTTGACGAAGGAGGGCATCAGCACCACGCCGGGGGCGATATAGGCCGATTTGCGCACCACGCAGTTCGGCACCGCGCGAAAGCCGGCGGCTTTCCACTCGGCCGCGCCCCAGCCCTTGAACTTGCTGTCGACCTTGTCCCACCAGCCGGACCCCTGCGGGCCGTTGTCATGCACTTCCATGTCCTTGAGGCGGAAGCCCAGCAGCACCGCCTTCTTCGCCCATTGGTTCACATGCCAGCTGCCGTCGGCCCGTTTCTCGGCGACGCGCAGCATGCCGCTGTCGAGCGCGGCCAGCGTCGCCTCGATGGCGTCGCGGGTTTCGCCGCCGGTCGAGGGGGTGATGGCGTCGCGGTTATCCCACGCGGATTCGATGGCGGCTTCCAGTTGGGCGTTGGACATCTTTCTCTCCTCGTCCGATCGGGTTTCATGCCCTATAGCGGGCGTGTCGCGTGGCGACAATCCATCAGGCCCCCGCGAAGGAGAGATACCATGGCCAAAGCCATTCACAGCATGATCCGTGTTCTGGACGAGGCACGTTCCGTTGCCTTTTACGACCGCGCCTTCGGGCTGACCGTCGCCGACCGGCTGGATTTCCCGACCTTCACACTGATCTACCTCAGCAATGCCGAGACCGGATTCGAGCTGGAGCTGACGGTGAACAAGGGCCGCACCGAGCCCTACGATCTGGGCGACGGCTACGGCCATCTGGCGGTGTCGGTGGAGGATCTGGCGGCCGAGCACGCCCGGTTCAGGGCCGAGGGGCTCGCTCCGCGCGACATGGTGGCCTTTGCCCCGGCGGGCGAGGTGATCGCGCATTTCTTCTTTGTCGCCGATCCCGACGGCTATCAGATCGAGGTGCTGCAGCGCGGCGGTCGGTATCTGTAACTGTTTTCCCGGGGCGTCAGCCCCGGTTCGCACCCGCCCCGCTCACCCCAGCGGGTCGGGCGCGATATTGCCGCCGCAGACCAGCACCGCCACCCGTTCGCCCGGCGCGGGCACATAGGCGCCCGACATCAGCGCCGACAGTGCCGTGGCGCCGGCCGGTTCCACCAGCTGCCGCCGTTCCTGCCACAGCGCGCGTTGGGCCTGGGCGATGGCGGCATCGCTGACCAGCACCGATTGCGCCCCGACCTCGCGCGCCAGATCGAAGCAGATCGACCCGATCCGCCGGGCGCCGAGCGCATTGGCGGCGATGCCCGAGACCTCGACATCCACCGGCGCGCCCGCCGCCAGCGCCGCATTCAGCGCGCGGGAGGTTTCGGGCTCGACCGCGACCACCTTGCGGGCGCCGCGCAGCCAGGCCAGCGCCCCGGCGATCAGCCCGCCGCCGCCCACTGCGATCAGCACGGTGTCTGCCTTCAGCCCCTGCTCCTCCCATTCCTTCATGCAGGTGCCCTGACCGGCGACGGTGCCCGGCGCATCATAGGCGTGGATCTGCATCGCGCCGGTCTCGGCCTCATAGGCCTGCGCCGCCTGGAAGGCATTGGCGTATTCGCCCGCCACCACATGCAGATCGGCACCGGCGCGTTCGATCAGCGCCAGTTTGGCGGGGCCGGCCATCTCGGGCACGAAGATCGCCGCCCGATACCCCAGCGCCTGCGCCGCATAGGCCACCGCCGCGCCGTGGTTGCCGCCCGAGGCCGCGACCAGGCCGGCCGCCGGAACCGGCTGCGACAACAATGTGTTGAAGGCGCCGCGCACCTTGAAGCTGCCGGTGTGCTGGACCTGCTCCAGCTTCATCTCGATCGGATAGGGCAGGCCGAAGCCCGCGACCTCCATCACCGGGGTGCGCTGGATATGGCCCGCGATCCGCGCTGCCGCCGCTTCGATCTCGTCCCGTGTGACCATGCTGTGCCGCCTTTCCTGAACCTGCCGCGCCACCCTACCGGCCGAGGCCGGCGGCACAAGGCCCGGCGCCGCCGCATCTGGCCATGACCCGGCGAAACGGGTAAAGCTGCGGCGTTTTCTTAACCGGGATGAGTTCATGAGAGACGACCGCAACAGCGTGTTCCGCGATGCCCACAGCGACCGCACCACCGCCAGGCAGATCCCCGACACGCCGCAAAGCCGCTCGCCCTCGTACCGGCTGGCGTTTGCCGATGACGAGTTTCTCTGCCGCGACGAACTGCGTCCGGTGCGGCTGCAGCTCGAGCTGCTGAAGCCGCAGCTGCTGCTGGAGGAACGCCGGATCGAGAGCACCATCGTGCTGTTCGGCGGTGCCCGCATCCCGGAACCGGCGAAAAAGCACACCGCCCGGACCGAGACGCTGGCCGGCCTGTCGTCCTTCTACGACGAGGCGCGCGAATTCGCCCGGCTGATGACGGTGAAATCGCTCGCCTCGGGCAACCGGGAATTCGTCGTCGCCACCGGCGGCGGCCCCGGCGTGATGGAGGCCGGCAACCGCGGCGCGCATGAGGCGGGCGGGATCTCGCTGGGGCTCAGCATCGTGCTGCCGCACGAACAGGCGCCCAACCACTACGTGACGCCCGAACTCAGCTTCAACTTCCACTATTTCGCGGTGCGCAAGATGCATTTCCTGATGCGCGCCCGCGCGATCTGCGTCTTCCCGGGCGGCTTCGGCACCATGGACGAGATGTTCGAGGCGCTGACGCTGATCCAGACCGGCCGGATGGAGCGGGTGCCCTTCCTGCTGTTCGGTCGCGCCTTCTGGGAGAAGGTGATCAACTGGGAGGCGCTGGCCGATGCCGGCACCATCTCGGACGAGGATCTGAACCTGTTCCGCTTCGTCGACAGCGCGCAGGAGGCCGCCGAGCTGATCGAGAACTGGGAGCCGGCGCCGCCGCGCGACAAGATCCCCGGGCGGGACTGACATCCGGGTCGGCGGCGCCCGTCGGGGGCGCGGCCGGCATAGTCCGGGACCCGTTGGCCGGGATCAGTGAATCTGCGTCGGCAGAAAGCCCAGTTCGGTGTTCTGCGGCAGCTTGGTCACCATCTGGCGCCCGGCCACATCCTTGATCGCATAGCCGTAGCCCATCAGCCGGAATTTCCATTCCCGCGGGCTCAGCGCCTTTTCGCGTTCCCGCATCAAAAGCTCCAGAACCGGGGCCTCGACCGGGGTCATGGGGCAAATAACCTGTGCCATTCCTCGTCTCCTCTGCACTCACATTGTTTGCAGTATGGAAACTGAATGTTGATGGCGGCTTAATTGTACCGGAATTTGGGAATTTTTGGGGCAGGGCGTGCGATTGTCCCCGCTGTGGGGTCAATCGCCAGGGCGATCAGTCGCCCAGCCCGGCCTCGGCCTCAATCTGGCGGCGCGATTTGCGGGCCCGTTCGGTCGCCGATTTCAGCTGGCCGCAGGCGGCCATGATGTCCTCGCCCCGCGGGGTGCGGATCGGGCTGGCATAGCCGGCCTTGTAGATGATGTCGGCGAAGGCGCGGATGCGGTTGTTCGACGACCGCTTGTAGGGCG
>JBFXGQ010000065.1:0-12915 GCA_050177915.1 Pseudodonghicola sp.
AGCTGATGACCATGCCGTTGTTCGCAAAGGGCAGACGGCCTACATCACGCAGAAGCCGGGCTGGATCATCGTGGGGGAGGCTTCGACCGGAACCGACGCAACCGAGATGGTGCGGGAACTCAAGCCGGATGTGGCGATTTTCGACTATTCTCTACCGCCCACGACCGGCGCGGATATCATTCCGGCCTGCCTTGCGGCGGTGCCGGACTTGCAGGTGCTGATCTTCACCATGCACGAGGATGATGCGGTCATTCTGCGGTCGATCCGGGCCGGTGCGCGCGGTTTGCTGACGAAGGGCCAGGATGGAGAGCAACTGGATGAGGCCCTGGATGCTCTGGGCCGGGGGGAACCGTTTCTGAGGGGACGAGTGGGCGAGATCGCCCTGATGGGGCTGACCCAGCAGCCATCACAGGCACAGGAGCCGCTGACCCCGCGCGAGCTTGAGGTGATGACGCAGCTTGCCAAGGGGTTTTCCGGCAAGGAGGCGGCGTTGATCCTGGGTATCAGCCCTAAGACAGTGGAGATCCACCGCTCGTCGGTGATGCGCAAGCTGAAGCTCCGCAATCTGGTGGAGATGGTGCATTACGCGGTCAGAAACGGGATCATAGAACCCTAGGGGGAGCTCTGTGTCTCAACCGTCTTCGACAGGATGTCGACGGGCAGCTGAACGGTCAGCAAAGTGCCCTGTCCGGTGTCCTTGATGACCATGTCGCCCCCCAGGGCCCGGGCCTTGGCCAGCATGCCCGGCAGGCCCAGCCCAAGCCGCGCAGATGGCGCGTCGAGACCGGGGAAGACGATGCCGCCGCGGCCGTTGTCGGTGATGTGCATGAGGCAGCTGCCATCCTCGACCTTCAAACCAAGCGAAATGCTGTTCGCCTGGGCGTGGCGATGGATGTTCGAGAGCGCCTCGCGCGCGATCTTGAACAGGGCGAGGCGGCTTTGGTCCGACAGGCACTCGGCCGCGGGATCAATCTCGATCCGGCAAGCAAGGTTCGCACGTGTGCAATAGCCTTTGAAGAGCGCGGTCAGGGACTCGCGGAACGTCCCGGGCTTCATATCGGAAGGGCGCAGGATGAAGCTGAAGCTGCGCAGTTCCTGCAGGGCCTGCTTGATCAGTTCCTGCAGTTCCTGGACTGTGGCGCTGGGAACGGGCTCCTTACCGCCATTTCGGCGGATCGAGGACAGATAGAGATCCGCGGCAACGAGATGCTGGGCAGTGGTGTCGTGCAGTTCCTGTGCGATCCTTGTGTGCTCTCTGGAGCGAACCGACGCAATGTCGCGCTTGAGCTGCTCGATGCTGGTATTGGCGCCGGAGAGCATCTCCTCCATATCCTCGATCGGCGCATCGAGCTTTCGGCGCAGAAAGAGATACAGCAATCCGCCGGTCACCGCGAAGGCCAGCATGCCAGACACCAGCAGATACCACGCCCGGCTGACGGAGCGATTGATCAGTTCGGTCGGCAGCGCGATGAAAACGCTGGTGCCCGACAGGCTGGAATCGCCCTGGGCCAAGGTGGTGGCCATGCCGCTGGCGTCTTGCCACGCCGTGATCATCGCCGTGCCGGGAGGTTGCTTGTCTCCTTGCGGTTCATTCATGGCGCGCCCGCTCATGAACTGTTCCATGCCGGCGACATCTTCGATGTCACCGGCCAGGGGCGCGCCCTCATAGTCGAGAACCGCCAACCGCGCCCCTTCAGGCAATTGCTGCTTGCCCAGGACGTCCATCAGGCGCTCGGAGGTCAGCACCGAGGTCAGAAGATATCGCAAGCTGCCGTCGTCGTTGCGAATGGCGATGCTGACCGTCATGGCGCTGACATCCACGACCGTCCCTTTGATCAAGCCTGAAACGTAATATCCCTCGGCTTCCAGACGCTCGAAGAAAAGGGGCTGAGGATTGTAGACGGACAACTTGGGCAGCGCCGTTCCCAGAGGCACGGCCGAGTTCAGCAACTGCTCCTCACGATTGGACAGGATCAGATGCGAACCGTCAGGCGTCGGTGTCGCGACGATCTGCTGGTAGAAGCCCGGCAGGTCGTCCGCCAGCAGAGCCGGCGACCGCGACAGGCCGATCAGCAGCGCACGAGAGGCTTCGACTTCGCGGTCGAGCAGATTGGTCAGGTTGCGCGCGTCTGCGGCGAGCTGCTGGAGTTGTTCCCGACGCTCAAGCCGTGCGTTGTAGAGTATGATCAGGGACGCCACCGCGAAAGCCAGGAAGGCGCAGACACCGAGCGCTATATATATTCTGCGCCGAAGTGAGCGATGGAGGCTTTTTTGCACTCCCGTCGTCGGGTTGGCCAAGCTGAAATCGACGTCCGGGATCGCCTTCATCTCGTCTCCCGATCCTCTTGTCGATGCCACGCGAAAAAGAATTGGACCCGCGGCTCTGACCAAGGGGTGAATAGGTGAATCTACCTAAATGAACTCCGTGTCCGTGCTTATACCACCTATGCGCGCGCCGTGGTAGCCCTTGACCGACGTCTGAAGCGTTGCCACTCACGGCGAATTCCAACGCAGACTACTTCACGGCAATGATTTCCTTTTAATGCAGGAGGCTACAGTGTCTTCCAGATTCAATGAAAAAATAAGTGCCCGCTTGCTTGGGCTTTGCACTGCGATCGTGATCGCCGGCAGCGGATCGGCCTGGGCACAGAGCCCCGTCATGGTCGATTCCGACAATTTTGCCCGGGCCGAAAGCGATCTGTATTTCGATGGCGTCGTGAAGAACGGCGGTTTTGGCAAGTTCGATCACACCCGTGAGATGGCGCCGCTCGACAAGCAAACCGTGATCCGGCTGAACCGTGACACGCTGTATTCTTCCGCCGTCTTCGATCTCGATGCCGGGCCGGTGACGATCCATGTCCCCGACCCGAAGGGACGGTTCATCTCGATGCAGGTGATCGACCAGGATCACTATACGCATGGGGTCCACTATGATGCGGGGGCCTATACCCTGACGCGCCAGGAGATCGGTACCCGTTATGTGCTGGTCGCCTTCCGGCTTTTCGCCAATCCGGCCGACGCTGCCGACATGGAGAGTGTTCACGCTCTTCAGGACGCCATCAGTGTCGACCAGATCGCGCCGGGCAGCTTCGAAATCCCGCTCTGGGATCAGGACAGTCAGAACCGCACCCGCCGCGCGTTGCTCGATCTGGCCACGCTGCTGCCCGACACGGCCAAGATGTTCGGGTCTCGCCAGCAGGTCGAGCCGGTGCGTCACCTGATCGGTTCGGCACTCGGTTGGGGCGGCAACCCGGACAAAGAGGCACTTTATCTCAACGTCACGCCCGAAGCGAACGATGGCAATACCGTCTATCGGCTGACCGTTGGCGAGGTTCCGGTCAGGGCGTTCTGGTCGATCTCCGTCTATAATGCCGAAGGCTTCTATGCGCCGAACGATCTGAACGCCTATTCGCTGAACAATGTGACTGCGAAGAAGAGCGGGGATGGAACCGTCACCGTGCAGTTCGGTGGCTGTGATGGCATCGTGCCGAACTGCCTGCCGACGCAGGCGGGCTGGAACTACATGGTGCGGCTCTATCGGCCCGAGGAGCAGATCCTGAACGGCAGCTGGAGCTTCCCATCGGCGGAGGCGGTGAAATGAAACGCCGCGCCTTTCTGACCACCAGCCTCGTCGCGCTGTCCTTGCCCGCCTTCGCGGCGGCAGAGGCGGTGAGCCAGGACCAGGCATTCGCTGCCCTGGCGCGCGAGGCCTATGTCTACGTCTATCCGATGGTCGAGAATTACCTCTCGCTCTACCAATACGCGATTGACCAGGGCTCAAGCGAATACAAGGGGCCGATCAATCACGTGAACAACGTCGCGCGGGTCTTCACGCCCGATGACACCGGCGTGGTGACGCCGAATTCGGACACCCCCTATTCCTTCCTGGTGATGGATCTGCGGGCCGAGCCGCTGGTGATCACGCTGCCTGAGATCGAGGCCGACCGATATTACTCGGTGCAGCTGATCGACCTTTACAGCCACAACACCGGCTATCTCGGCACCCGAGTGGATGGCAATGGCGGCGGGAGCTTCCTGGTCGCCGGGCCCGGCTGGCAGGGGGAGCCCCCGACCGGAGTGACCCGGGTGGTGCGGATGGACACGGAGCTTGCCCTCGGGCTGTTTCGCACCCAGCTTTTCTCCCCCGAGGATATCGACCGGGTGCGCGCCATTCAGGCAGGCTATGACGCGCAACCGCTTTCGGCCTTTGCTGGAACCGCCGCGCCGGCTGCGCCGCCGCAGGTGGACTGGCCGGCGATCAGCCGTGACAGCATGGAAAGCGACTTCTGGAGCTATGCGAACTTCCTGCTGCAATTCGCGCCGCTGCTGAGCTGGGAGACCGATCTGCGCCAGAGCTTCGCCTTGCTCGGCGTCGCCCCGGCACCGGCCTGGCCTGCCACCGATCTGACTGAGGAGCGTCGCGCGCTGGTCCGGAAGGCGGGCGGCGAGGCTTTCGCGGAAATTGCCGCGAGAGTGGCGCAGTTGACCAGCGCAGACAGTCTTTTCGGCACACCGGAGATGATGAGGGGCCGCTATATGGAGCGCGCCATGGGGGCGATGGGGGGTCTTTACGGCAATACTGCTGTCGAGGCGCAATATCCCTCCTATATGGTCGACGCCTCGGGCCAGCCGATGAACAGCGCGACGTCGAACTATGTCCTGCGCTTCCCCAAGGGGCAGTTGCCCCCGGTGGGCGCCTTCTGGTCGATCACGATGTATGATGCGCAAAGCCGGTTCCTCGTCCGCAATCCGCTGAATCGCTATCTGATCAACTCCGCCATGCTGAAGACCCTGAAGGCCGAGGAGAACGGCGATATCGTTCTCTACCTGCAACGGGATGATCCCGGAGGTGAACGTGCCAGCAACTGGCTTCCGGCCCCCGACGGGCCGATGGCGGTGGTGATGCGGCTTTACCTGCCGCAACCGCAGGCCCTGGACGGGACGTGGCGGCCGCCGGCGATCGAGAAAGCTCCCTAGGAGACGACGATCCGATGCGGAACCTGAGAGATCGGATCTTGCCCGAGGTGCGCGGTTCGGCCGGCTCGCGGGCTGAGGGGGATCCATGGAGGATCGGGATGTTCGCGGCGATGGGATGTTCCTGCCTCGTCTCCCGCCGTCCGAACCCCGGCCTGACGTCTTCACGGCGTCAGGTCGGTCACCTGTGGGAAGGGCTGCGATGATCCGCCTAGGGCTCCTGTTCTCTTGTGTTTGTCTGCTCGCGGCCTGTGGGACACGGCCTGGGCCGGATGTGCTGCATCCCAGTCCGTTGTCGACTGCGGCACAGGCGCAGCCTTCCGGCGATCCTGTTCGGGTGTTTTTGGCCACAACCCGAGCGACGTCGGAGGCTGATCGGCGCAATTTTGGCGCGGAACGCAGTTCAGACCTGAACTACGCTTCTTTCGATGTCTCGATCCCGCCCGTCCACAAGCCGTCAGAGATCGAATGGCCGAAGGGCACGCCCGATCCGGCGCGCGACTTCGTCACGCTCGATCGTCAGAGCTATGACGCCGGTGGGCTTCTGCGTGCGCTGGGGCGGCAGCGCGCGGGGCGGACCGACGTGGTGCTCTATGTCCATGGCTTCAACACCAGCTTGCCGGAAGCGGTCTATCGCGCGGCGCAGATTTCCCATGATGCGGACCGCAGCGCCGTTCCGGTGGTCTTCGCCTGGCCGTCGGAAGCCCGGATGACCGCCTATGTCGCGGATCGTGATGCGGCAGATTATTCGCGTCCGTATCTGGCGGAACTGATCACCCGCCTTGCCGGGTCGAAACAGATCGGCCGGCTCTTCATCGTGGCCCACAGCATGGGCGGGCGGCTGACGATGGAGACGTTGATGCAACTGCGGCTGGCGGGGCGCCGCGATGTGCTCAACCGGCTTGAGGTGGTCCTGGCCGACCCGGACATCGACATTGACCTGTTCTGGGAGCAAGTGCGCATCACTGGCCGGCTCGACCCGCCGTTGACCGTGGTCGTTGCCCCCGATGATCGGGCGCTGATGATGTCGCAGATGCTCGCCGCAGGAAATCCGAGGATCGGCAAGGCCGACCTGGCCGATCCGCAGACAGCGCAGCGTGCGGCAGATCTAGGTGTGCGGCTGGTCGATATCTCCTCGCTCAAGAGCGATGCCATCGGCCACAGCCGGATCGACCAGCTCGCGGCACTCTATGACCAACTGCCCGCCGGGCAGGCGGGATCGAACCTGCGCAGCGCCGGCGCGTTTTTCTTCGAGGCGATCGGGCTTGGCTTCACCCGCTTCGGGCAGGGGCTGAGCCCCTGAGGTGTCCGGTTTCCATTTCATCCTGACGATGCCCGTCGCCCCTACATTTCTGGAGAATGAGTTATGATCCCGCCCCGCAAAACCGCCTTGCTCACAGCTGTCGCCATCGCCCTTGCCGCGCCAGCAGGCGCTCAGGATGCCGGCTGGGATTTCTCGGTCTCGGGTTACATGTGGCTGCCGAAAAGCACGACCAAGGTCGACACGCCGTGGGGGACGGCCACATCGGTGCTGAGTATCGGCGATGCGCTGGAGGCCCTCGATTTCGGCACCATGATCAGCGGCACCGCCCGGCGCGGCCGCTGGGCGATCACCGGCGATCTGATCTATCTGAACCTCAGCGACGACACTCCGACGCCTTTCGGGGCGCTGTTCTCGAACCTGCACATGCGGACCAAGCTGGCGTCACTCAGCGGCTACGGCATGTACGAGGTCTATGAGACCGACCGCACGCGGGTCGAGCTGGGCCTTGGCGCACGCGCGATGAAAAGCACGCTCGACCTGACGTTTTCGCCCGGCACGCTGGCGGGCCGGCAGCAGCATATCAGCGACAGCTGGATCGACCCGCTGATTGCGGCGCGGCTCAGCACGCAATTGAACGACCGCTGGAGCGCGATGGCTTCGCTCGACTACGGCGGATTCGGCATCGGCTCGGCATCGAACGAAACCTGGCAGGCCGTCGCGACCCTGGGCTACGCGCTGAGCGAGGACTGGTCGCTGATCGGCGGCTACCGCCATCTTTTGGTGGACCGACAGAACCTGGGTACTGACTACAGCCTCGAGATGTCCGGTCTGATATTCGGCGCCACCTATCGTTTCTGATCGTGCGGCGATTGCGGAACAATTTCGTTTTCTAGGACTGAACATGGCCAGATATTTTCGACTTCTCCCGTTTGTGATGGCCTGTCTGACGATGCTGACCCTCGCCGTGCCGGTTGCGGCGCAGGAGGTTGCAGGCGCCACCGCACTGCCTGAGCCACTAACCCGCGAGGCGGTGCGCGAGATGGTGGCGCGCATGTCCGACGATCAGGTGCGCGACCTGCTGCTGACCCGGCTCGATGCGGTGGCCGCGGAGGAGATTGCGGCGCCGGCGTCCGGGGGCCTCGTGTCGCAGACCGTCGAGGTCGCGACGCGGGTCGGCGCCGATCTTCTGGGGGCGGTGCGGGGCATTCCGCAGATCGCCGCGCTGGAAACTGTCGCGATCTCCAATTTCACCACCGAATACGGGCGCGCCGGGCTGCTGCGGCTCTTCGGGATCATTCTCGCCGCCCTGGCCGCGGGGGTGGTGGTCGAGCTGATCGTCTCCGCCGCGACCCGTCGCTGGCAGGGCAGGGAGCCCAGCCCGGATCACCATACGCTCTGGGCCTCGCTGCATTATCTCTTTCGTCGGCTGTTGCGCGACCTGGCGGGGCTGATCGGTTTTGCCCTGGCCGTGCGGGTCACGGCGAGGCTCTTGCTGGACCCGCAGGAGATTAACTTTGTCGCGCCGTTCCTGATCTACCTGATCTGGATGCCCAGGATTGGAGCCGCCATCTCACGCTTCGTTCTGGCGCCGCAGGAGCCGGCGCTGCGGCTGGTGAATATCGAAGATCGCGCAGCGCGCCACCTGCACCGCAACCTGATCGGACTGTTTCTGCTGGTCGGTGCGGTGATCTTCATCCTGACCTTCAATGACACCAACGGGGTGCATCTGGGCGACAGCCGGATCGGCTTCTGGCTCAATACCGCGGTGCATGTCTATATCGCGCTGATCGCCTGGCGCGCCCGCGACGGGCTGACCCAGATGATGCGCGGCAGCGATCCCGACCTGACCCTGACCGACGAGCGCGTGGCCCGGGCTTATCCCTATTTCGCCATCGCGGTCAGTGCGCTGATGTGGCTGGCGGTCGAAATCGCCGGGGTGACCGGCCGGTCGGCGCTGCTGGCCCATGCACCGCATTACGTCACCATGTTCTGGCTGCTGATGGCCCCGGTGCTCGATACGGTGATCCGGGCGTTGGCGCAGCATCTGCAGCCACCGATGATCGGCGACGGAGCGGTGGCCGAGCGTGCCTATAGGGCCACGCGGCGTAGCATCATCCGTATCGGTCGGGTGCTCGTGGCCGGCATCGTGCTGATGCTTATCGCCAATGCCTGGCAGATCGACCTTTTCGCATTGTCCGGCGATGGCGACGGGGCCGGTGCTGACTTCTTCCAGGTTCTGATCACACTGGCGATAGGCTATATCCTGTTCGAGGCGGTATCGCTTTGGATCAACCGGCGGCTGGCACAGGAACAAACCTCTCGCCAAGTCAGCCAGGACGAGGCCGCGGGCGAGGGCGGTGGCATGGGGGGATCGCGGCTGGCAACGGTGCTGCCGCTGCTGCGCGTCACCTCGCAATCCGCCATCGTGGTGATCTTCGTGCTGCTGGCGCTCGGCAATATCGGCATCGACATCACGCCGCTCCTGGCCGGCGCCGGGATCCTCGGCCTCGCCATCGGCTTCGGCGCGCAAAAGCTGGTGTCCGATGTGGTGTCGGGCATCTTCTTTCTGATCGACGATGCCTTCCGCATCGGCGAATATGTCGAGATCGACGGCACCGCCGGAACGGTCGAAAAGATCTCGATCCGCTCGATGCAGCTGCGCCACCACCGGGGGCCGGTGCATACCATTCCGTATGGCGAGATCCCCAAGCTGACCAACTACAGCCGCGACTGGGTGATCATGAAGCTGAAGTTCACCGTGCCCTTCGACACCGACCCCAACAGGGTGAAGAAGATCTTCAAGAAGATCGGCGCCGAGATGATGGAAGAGCCGCTCTACAAGGAGGGCTTCCTCGAACCCTTCAAGAGCCAGGGCGTGTTCGATTTCAGCGAGGTCGGCATGGTGATCCGCGGCAAGTTCATGGCCAAGCCGGGCCAGCAGTTCACCATTCGCAAGGAGATCTACAACCGGGTGAAGGCGGAATTTGGCGCGGCGGGGATCGAGTTCGCCCGTCCCGAGGTGCGCATCGCCATGCCCGAGGGGCATGAGGAGGCGGGCGATGCCGACCTTCAGGCCGCCGCAAAGGCCGCCGTCAGGGCGCAGCTTGCCAAAAAGGATGCGCCGTAGATCGCTCGGGCCTTAAGGCGATCGGGGCGAGTTGTCCTGCCGTAACCTTGGTGATCGCGGGCTCAACATGCCCAAACGGGTATCGGACGGGTGCTCTCGGTGCCCGTTTCCCCAGTCGTGCGTTCGCACTGGCCTCGTGCCAGCGGGGACGCATCGTCACTGGGATCTTTGGGGCAAGACTTCGGTAGTCCTTGAGCTTGTCGAACATGATTTCGATACGGTTTCGGCGTTTGTAGCGGCGCTTGTCATACTTCACCGGCGTCTTCCGCTGTGTCTGTCCGGGGATGCAGGCGCGTAGCCCGTTCTCTTTCAATGCCGACCGGAACCAGTCGGCGTCGTAGCCGCGAACCCAAACTGTGCGGCAAGGCCGGGCGATGAAGGCGCTGCGCAGGACCTTGGTGATATCACCATCCGCCTTGGTGTCAGGTTTGTTCCGCACCACTGACCGTGATCACAGGCGTTGTGCTGAACGAGGTGGGCTCCTGACCTATGATCACTTTTTGCTCGCTACCTCCGACCCATGGTTGTGCGAAAAGCGCCTGGTCAACGGTGGTACGCTTCAAGTTTTCAAAGATTTCTCACTCTTGAACGGCATTCTGATAAATTCTTAGAGTTTATTTTTTCTCAAATTCAATGGGTTGACCTTAGTCTGGCAAAAATCTTCAAGGCCGGGCGCATTTTTCTGTTTTGGATTTTCAGCGCATTCGCGGACCTTCCCCATGTGCAAGGTCGTCGGCCCGTGAGGACCATCTCCTGCGCACAAGAAAACGCGCACCCGCGGGTGTGAGCCTGGAATTTGGGGCATCTCAGACTTCCTATTTGCCTGACTTTTGGCGAGGATAGCAGCAATGCCGAGCCAACGCATGTCGGTCGCTGTCATTCGGGACGGGTCGCCTGTCGGTGATCGCCGGATGGCGCGATCCGATCCCGATGCATGCGACCGACGTCGGCCATCGTCGCTGGCCGATCGAAGACGGAAACCATCGTCTGGCAGGCGCAATCTGTGTGTGGAATGAGTGAAATGAAGCAGGGTTTTCTTCGCGCGATGATCACGGTGGCGGTGACGTTCTTTTCGCCCCTCCCTGTCGTCGCAGATACCAATGCTCCCGGTCCAATGGCAGATATCGCGGTTGGCGGCCTTTCCCGCACCGTTGCCCTTCTTCGGCACGACTTGGCGAATCAGGCCGAAGATCTGGCGCAGCGTTTCCAGAGCGATATCGATCCGACGCTTTTGCTTCGAATTGATCTGAAATCCGAAATCGCGGAATTGACGATGCGGGCCGTGGCGACCTTTTCCTGTCTGCGGGATCCGGCCTGGAAAATCGGCTTCTTCGATCCGATCACCAATATCTGGCTGGTGGCAGAGATCGATGAAACAGGTCTGCGCGACGTGCGGCTGGGCGCCGGCGCGGCCCGGGACGGTGGGGCCAGTGCCTGGTGGCCGTTTCTAAGCAGCGATGGCAGCACGCCCGATCAGGCCATTGCCCTGAGCACCCTGGTGCAACTGACGGATTTCGGCCGTGTCTTTCCTGACAGCGGCTGCGCTCCGTTGCACGACATGGCCGCCCGCTATTCGGCTCAGGCGGCGGCCACGCAATGGGCCGGCATCGCCCTGGATTGGCCGCGTCCGGCGGCGCAACTGACCGCGCCGCTGCAGGCGCTGCTGGCGCGCGAGTTGGGCGCGGACGCCGCCGCGGGCTGGCAGCCCTGGCGGACGATCCTGGCCGATGATCAGCGCAGCTGGGTGATCCCCTACTTCCATGCCGACCGGCCCGGGGCCGCGCTTCTGACCCATTGGGTCGGCGATGCCAACGGTCAGTCCCGGCTGCAGGCGATCACGCCGGCCGTCTTTGCCGGCCAGATGACGGAGGCGGCGGAATGAGACGGTTCCTGATCGCGACACTTCTCTGCCTTGGCTTGTCCGGGGGCCTGTCCGGGGGCGCTCTGGCACAAGCGACCAACTTGCCGCCGGGCTATCAGGCGGCGCGGCTGTCGGCACCGGCGGCTGCGCAGATGGAGACACCGCCGGACGTGGCGGCCTGGGCGGCTGCGGCGCCCTCCGTTGGCAGCGGGGGCTATCGCGGCGGCGTCCAGGCTCTGGCCACGGCCGGATGCGGTCGGGCCGGCATGTTCCTCGCGCCGGTCCTGGCGACCCCGGACAGCCCGCTGATCGCCCCGGCCTGCGCCAGGCTGGCCGAAGCGGTGCACGAGATCGGCATGGAGGCCCCCGGCCAGGGCGCGCCACGGCTTGAGGATCTCATGCGCGATCTCGGTCTCAGCTGGTCGGGGTATCCGGCGGATCTGAAGGGGCGGCCCGAGGCAGAGATTATCTTCTATCGGCTTGGCGTCTATGAAGACGTGCTGCGCCAGTATAGCGCCCGCACCGGCAACATGCCCCGGCATCTGGTGGCTGAGCGGGACGGGCTGCGCCGGCAACTGGGGGCGGTCGGAACGGTGGCTGCGCCCGGCGCCACGGCCGCGGCCACCCCGGGCACGGAGGCGGATCCGGTTCGGGCAGACGCCCGCCGCCAGGCGCAGGGGTTGGCATCGCAGCAATGCGACTCCGGCCGCGGCTATTTCCCGGAAGAGACGTTGCATATCCGTGATCTCGATGGCGACGGGCAGATGGACCTGCTGCTGGACGAGATGGATCTGATCTGCGGCGACGGCACCGAGCGCAGCATCAATTGCGGCAGGCTGGTCTGCGTGTTCCGCATCTACCTGTGGCGCGGGACCGGCCTGCAACTGGTCAAGACCGGCTGGAACCGGCTGGGCTCGATCGGACCGGGCACGCCGCCCCGGATCACCCTTCACAGCCATGGCGGCGGACAGGGCGTTGTCATGTGGGATGGGCACGATTTCACCCCGGTGGGGCCGTGAGGAACAGCGGGCGCATGATCCCGACCGCACGACGGAGAGCGCGATGATACGTTACCTTCTTGTCGCCCTGGCGCTGCTTTGCGCACCCTTCGCCGCCGAGGCGCAAGGCTGGCGAGCTTTCGGCTCCGACGGCTCGCTGGGGGGGCTCAAGGGCGCGTCCTATTGCTCCGGCAATGCCGCGGCGTCGGGGTTCTGTTTCGTCATCGGCTGCAATCCCGAGCGGCCTGTCGGTCTCTATCTGGTGGCGCGGGGAGCCACGCTCAGCGGGCTGCGGTCGACCACGCTCTTCGTCGACCGCGATCCGATCATGGCCTTCCGGTTTGCCAATTATGCTGAGGGCGGCAATCCCGACACCTATGTCGCCGATCTGTCGGCCCGAAGCGCCCAGCCGGTGATCTCCGCCCTGCAGCAGGGAGGGAATTTCATCCTCTATATGATGGACGCGAGCGAAGCCGCGATCTTCAAGGGCTCGCTGCGCGGCTCCTCCCGGGCCATCGCCTTTGTTCGCGCAGTGTGCCGGGAGCCAAGCCCGAGCGCCGCCCCGGCCCGGAGCAGCCCGCCGCAGCCCGCGGCAACCGCGACCTTGCCGGGACGACCTGTTTTTTCCATCGCCGGGACCGAAGCCGTAACCACACCATCGTCCGCTGCCGCCCCGCTGTCTGCGGTGGAG